>NZ_JAZGQE010000364.1:0-1452 GCF_048593885.1 Yersinia sp. 1252 StPb PI
GTTATTTAATATTAAATTACCTATAAATTTTAATTCTCCATATAAGGCACTAAGCATCCAAGATTTTTGGCGCCGTTGGCATATTACACTAAGCCGTTTTCTTAGAAACTATATTTATATCCCACTAGGTGGAAGTAGAAACGGGAATACTACAACATATGCAAACCTCTTGATAACCTTTCTGTTGGGAGGCTTGTGGCACGGTGCAAATTGGATGTTCATCATTTGGGGGCTTTTACACGGTCTGGCGCTCATCATTCATCGACTCTGGAGTAAATTAAATTTTTCGATGCCAAACGCTATCGCTTGGTTAATAACCTTTAATTTTATTAATATCACATGGGTTTTCTTTAGATCCAAAGATCTTGAGTCCGCAATGAAAGTATTAAGTGGGATGTTTGGTCTCCAAGGAATCTACAATAAGTTACCAGCAGGCATCGAAACATGGCGACTGTCTTGGTCCGGTTTCTTTCTGGAAAAATTCCTACCAGAAATACCTCTTGGAATATCAGGGAACATCTTAACCTTAATCTTCGTTACTATAACATTTGTCATTATCTCACAAAGAAACACAACTGAATTATCCGGCAGTGTTTCAAGGAAAACACGAACAGCAGCGTCAATTATTTTGTTCTCAATTGCCATGCTATCAGCTCTTTCCGGAGCAAATAGTGTTTCCTTATATTCAAAATTCTGAGCATAGATATGAAAAAAAATGTGATTACTTTTCTTATTATTTCAGCATCAGTGCTCATGGCACTTCCTATATACAATCTATTCCAATGGAACAAGGGATTGGGCGAGTATCTGCAAACAAAGCAATACTATAAATTAGACTCAATTGTTGCACCTATCAGCAACATCCTATCTAATTATGGTATCAGTCTCTTCCCTGACCAAGTGATAGTCGGTCATGATGGCTGGCTATTTTTAGGCGATCAAGAGGCTAAAACAGTATCAACAAGACGGCAAGGTGCAACTGAAAACGATATAGAGAATGCACAAAAAATCGCGTTATCAGTGAAAGAATGGAACGATTTTTTTCTTGAGAATGGCGTAAAGAAATTCAAGATATTAATTGGGCCGGATAAAGAGAACATATATCCAGAAAACTTACCACAATGGGCCCACCCAGCTAGTTTCAGACAGATTAGTGCAGTGGTTGAAGCAGATAAAAATGGAATTTTTGTCGATCCGACTGACTTTTTAATCACACAAAAAAACAATTTCAAGGAACCCCTTTACTATAAAACTGATACACACTGGAATGCTCTCGGTGGTTGGTTAGCGTTTAACTACTTCATGGATAGCGTATTTAGTGATAAGAGTTTTTCCTCGGAAAATACTGGGCATTATGTAGGTTGGCGCAATAAAAGTGGAGGCGACCTATCAAGATTTTTGCGAACAGAGAATTTGAACACAGATCATTATCAGGATGTTGATGTCATCTCA
>NZ_JAZGQE010000365.1:0-1450 GCF_048593885.1 Yersinia sp. 1252 StPb PI
AGCTATTAATTATAATTAAACGATATCGACATCCTCTCAGCCGCCATTCAGCCAGGTAGCGCGACAATTTTCATCTTCATTGCACTAAGAGAGATATGATAGCGCCGTTAAAAAAGTTAATACCCTCCCAAAATGAACTAAGTGTGGAAGATAAGATGACAATTATCTAAAGGCGTTCAGCTTCGATAAAGCGATAAGTTCATCAACAATAAAGCGAATGCTTGGCAATAAGTGACGTGACCGTGGCCAAATAACACTCAGTTCACTCGAATGACTATGATAATAGCTGAAAGGATCCAACGCTTGCGGGCCACTGGATTAATGAAGTACATACTTCACTATTAGGTTGCCCCTAAAATTGCCCTGTACTTTTAATAAAATTAAAGCCTGGTAGATGAGCTAATTAAAAATTGTCCTAGCGCGGTTATCCGGTATCATAACTTAACGAATACCTCGGTGTACTGCTTATAGATGAATGTCACGTGAAAACATTGATGGTTGGCAACAGAGGCTTAGTCCGCCCTGCATATAGAAAGGAATATTATGGGTGAATTTACCGGTTTTACTCAACATGGGCTGACATTCTTACAGCACATTGCTCACAACAATAACAAAGAATGGTTCGAGGAACATCGCGATATCTATGATCAGCATCTACTACAGCCAGTGCGAAAACTGGTTACCGACCTGAGTTCAGATATGCTGACTATTGATGAACTGTTTGAAGTTCGTCCGGCGATTGGCAAGACAATTTCTCGTATGAATCGCGATACCCGTTTTTCTCATGATAAGTCACTCTATCGCAGCAATATTTGGTTAACATTTAAAAGATCACGTAAAAATTGGACGGATGCTCCAACTTACTTTTTCGAATTTGGTCCAGACTGGTGGCGTTATGGGTTGGGGTATTACAGCGCCTCGCGAGAAACAATGGATCTTTTCAGACAACAACTGCTCCGTGCTCCGGCTGATTTTCTCACCATAGCTGACTGTATTTATCCCGATTTCTCGATTGAGGGAGAGAGTTACAAGCGCCCTTTGATTAAAGATCAACCACCGGCATTGGCGGTCTGGTACAACAAGAAGTCGTGGGCATTAATTAGCCACCGCAGAGATATGGATTTATTATTTTCCAAACAACTGGTTGACCGGTTGAGTAAAGACTTTCTCCGTCTTTCACCTATCTATGATTTTTTGATGAAAATTGAAAGCTTGAAGAAAAGTCATAATCACTTTAGCTAGACGAGAAAATTTACCCTATCCACGGTGCAAAAGTGCGATATTCAAATGGGTTTAATCCATTTACAAGCGTCAAAACCTTGCAAGCTGCACAGATGAAACATTAGATTTAGAGCAGCTTGCTATTAAACGTCCATACGGTGTTATCATCTTTTACCCCTGCCTTTCAGCGGTTTTACCCTTGATAGCGACTCAACTAATACCCCACTAC
>NZ_JAZGQE010000366.1:0-1448 GCF_048593885.1 Yersinia sp. 1252 StPb PI
AATCATTAGAGGCGTTGCCTGGTATCATGGCGGAGGCGTTTGCCATTGCTACCAGTGGCCGCCCTGGACCGGTTTTATTTATCGATTCTAATGCTGTATCAAACGTTATGTAGTAATATCCATTAATATTTTTTGCTTTGGTTATTCTCTCCATTGCGACTTGCATCGTACCAGCGTAACCAATATCTACCACCCCTATTTTAGACGTAGAATTAACCCCAAGTTCTAGATAATGAGCTGCTAGCAGATCACGTTCTAAGGAAGCATTGTCAAGGATCTCAGCAGACAAATGATATGCAAGTTCCCGTAAACTCGCTCTTTCATTTTGAGTGACTCTTGCATCATATGCAGAAAAACCAAATTTAGTATAATCATCGCTAGGATCAAGACTAATACCAAACTTATCAAAGAAAAATGAATCAAGGGTGGTTGTTGCAATGGATGAATCAACCAGTTTAGATATATCATTTATATTATAAATAGATGCAACCCTTGCAGCTCTTCGAGAGCTCATTGCATAATCTATTTCTGGCCAGCCCTCGGAGGAGGGAAATAGAATTTTCGCCATACGCCAAAGAACTTTTCCATCTCTCGACAAGAATAGTAACTTGTGGATGCCATCCATTTTAGCCTGTGTCATCGTCCACTGTAAAAAACCAAATAGTACAGGAGCTAATCCCATATATCCCAAGGCTAAAGAGTTTCCACCGAAGTGAGTGTCTGCTGGGAATACATTATAGGGATTATCAAAATATTTACGCTGTATTAATCCATAAATAGCTGATTCTGCGTTACTTCTGGCCCTACGATCTTCTTTCAATATAGGAAATAGCTTTTTATTACTCTCAACTATACGAAATGCACTTTTAATTTGGTAAGTATTAATTCCAAATTCACGGGGTTTAGATATATCTCCATGTGGATTATCACCTACATGCAACCACTGTTCATAAGCTATATTTTCATTTTCGAAAACATAGCGGAAAAGATCTCCTTCATGTTTTCTGAGGCCAATAGTCGAAGACAGATAAAGTGTGATATTTTGTTCATAGCCTGCCTTTTTGAGCATTTTTAAAATAACGTATTCAGGTAAATACATATCACTAATTAAAATTACCTTTGCACCTGATTGTTTTGCAATATTAAATAACTTCCAACCAGATTCTCTTCTCTTCAAAACACTAACTTCATTTTCAATCTCACATTTTTTTATTTCCTCACATTGCTCTAAAGACAAGTTACAAACACTAGATATTTCAATGTAAATTTCGTTTAGTGTTATTTCCTGTTTTTGTTCAGCTACTATTTTTTCACGTAACCTTCTTTCTGCACTCTGACGTACAATTTGGAAATTTGATAATGAACCATTGGTTATTTTATCAACAGTATCTTCCATCATTTTAAATAGATGTGATGGCTGTTCTATAACGCGATCTATTAAAGTGTCA
>NZ_JAZGQE010000367.1:0-1420 GCF_048593885.1 Yersinia sp. 1252 StPb PI
GGATGAAAGTTGCAGTTCTCGGTGCCGCTGGTGGTATCGGCCAGGCCCTCGCTCTTCTACTCAAGACCCAGCTTCCTTCAGGTTCAGACCTCTCATTATATGATATCGCGCCAGTGACTCCCGGTGTTGCGGTTGATCTGAGCCATATCCCGACCGCTGTTAATATTAAAGGCTTCAGCGGCGAAGATGCTACCCCAGCCCTTAAAGGGGCCGATATTGTTCTGATTTCTGCGGGTGTTGCACGTAAACCGGGCATGGATCGTTCAGATCTGTTCAATGTTAATGCTGGCATCGTCCGTAATCTGGTTGAGCAAATCGCGCGTACTTGCCCGAAAGCATTAATCGGTATCATTACTAACCCAGTTAACACGACAGTAGCGATCGCCGCAGAAGTACTGAAAAAAGCCGGTGTTTACGACAAGAATAAATTATTTGGCATTACGACACTGGATACCATTCGCTCTAATACCTTTGTTGCTGAACTGAAAGGTAAGCAACCTCAAGATATCGAAGTGCCGGTTATCGGTGGCCACTCTGGTGTTACCATTTTGCCATTGTTGTCACAAATTCCAGGCATTAGCTTTACCGAGCAAGAAGTGGCTGACCTGACTAAACGTATCCAGAATGCGGGTACTGAAGTTGTTGAAGCAAAAGCCGGTGGCGGGTCAGCGACTCTATCGATGGGGCAGGCTGCGGCACGTTTTGGTCTTTCTCTGGTTCGTGCTCTGCAAGGCGAAAGCAATGTTGTTGAATGTTCTTACGTTGAAGGCGACGGTAAATATGCCCGTTTCTTTGCTCAGCCAATCCTGTTAGGTAAAGAGGGTGTTGCTGAACGTAAAGACATTGGCAAACTGAGTGCGTTTGAACAGCAAGCGCTAGAAAGCATGCTTGATGTATTGCACAAAGATATTGAGTTGGGCGAGCAGTTCGTCAATAACAAGTAGTAGCAGGGGCTTAAAGCTGCCCCTGAGATAATATTATCAACCGCCGAAGCTATGCATCGGCGGTTTTTTTATGCCCGAAGAATAGCCGGCCGTATCCTCACTTTTCGGTCAAGAAGAACCCCTGTTTTCGGATCAAAATAGCGTGTTGGCCAAATTTCGGAAGGATGAATCTCTAAACATTCGGCAATCAACCATTCCCCTTTTGGCCAAGGGCGAGTTAACGCATTGGCAAGAGTGGAGGAACTTAACCCTGCCTCACGAGAGAGGGCGGCTAAAGTTGTGCCTTTTTTACGTAGTGCGGCAATGATGTCTGCTGGGTGCCAATCAGATTTCCTTAAAATCATCTTTAATCCTTTTTTTTTCTAAGCAGCTGACGTGTTAGTGATATAAATAACAGTACATTGTTAATCGTACTGTGAACAGAAAGTGACCATTTAGAAAGATCATACCATTTATTTTCTAAAAGATTTTAAATG
>NZ_JAZGQE010000368.1:0-1415 GCF_048593885.1 Yersinia sp. 1252 StPb PI
GCCTTCACTGTCTTGACTGGAGTCGGCGGGACAACTTGCGTCGGTACCGGTCTCTTTGATTTATCGCCGGTTCGTAGTCGCTGCTTTATTTTCATGTCCCACAGGTAGCAGTCTTTGTGGTCACGCCCATCATCCGGCGTGCGACCAACAGTAAGAATTAGTTCGCTGATATCGTCCATCAGGCCACCTCTGCCATTTCAAAAGGAATCATGCTTAGCAATACATACCCAGCCTTTAACTCGCCAATATCCGCAACATGCGTCACCTGCCGGATAACAATTTTTCCGGTGTATTGGTCGCCATTAAATTCATTAAGAATTAATAGGTCACCAGCCATGTAATCTCTATCATTCAGGCGCACCTCGGCGGTCTTCACTCCCTGACGAACGGGCGCAAAGAATTCCGGCCTGATTTTCAGGTCGTGAGTTTTCATAGGGAATCTCCAGTTTATTTAGATGAAGTCCGTTTCCCTTTGATTGCTTTCTCGCAATCTGTCCATACGGTTTTAGTGAAGTAAGCGCGGAGTAATTTGACGATGATCATCAAGGAATACCTCAAATTTCAGGCGTAAAAAAGGCCGCCGATTGGCAGCCTGATTGTCAATAATTAGATTTAATCATCGTAGTGATAAACATACTCTATAAACTTGTCACCGCGCCAAACCTGAATAAGCTTGTAGCGATGAATTGAAATTTTTTTATTGCAAATGTATGCGTTTTTTGGAGTTAAAATTGTGAGAGGCTCAGGATTAGGAGCTACATTCCAAAATTCTGGTGGATTACCATCTTCATTGGTAGGAATATCTAAATCCTTACCGCTTTTTGGCCCACCATAAAAACGAAAAATCATAAAACCTCACTTAGGCTCATTGTTGGGGTGATTATAGCATTGACTTCCATGCCGAGGAATCACTTACCATCCTTCACGATGCCGCTAGCAGCCTCGATTTCTGATTTGCAGGCGTCAAACCCCATGATGAACTCCAGATAGTGAAATCCGTTTACTGAGAGTTCCGTGGTGGGGTTAAAACGAGTTACCGATACACTTCGCTGCACATGAGCACAACAGTGGGCCTGCGCTCTTTAATCAGCTCTGAAGTGGTCAGGCATTCGGATTGAGTAGGGTAGATATCTTCGGTAACTGGTATGGCATTGCAACTATCGTTAAAGCATGAAGTAATGAGAAGAACAAAGCCGATTAGCATTAGTCCTCCGATAACTTGGCTTCTAGATATAATAGTGTGCCGTCCTGAAAGTTATCCCAATCAGCGTGGTCGTGTAGGCAAACTACTCGTGCCGTTCGTGTGCCGTCAGAATCATAATCACTCAACACAATCTAACCTATCGGCGGCAACGCTTTCAACTCTGCAAGTTGTTCACGCAGTGATAGCAGTTCAGTAAGCCAGGTCGCTAATT
>NZ_JAZGQE010000369.1:0-1378 GCF_048593885.1 Yersinia sp. 1252 StPb PI
CCTGATTATATTATGGAGAAATTATGAATTTTCTACGCCAATGCCACCAGTTCTCTTGCCAAGATAGATAGAGCTGCTCATCCGCCCATTCTTATCAGCGCTAAAAATGGGCGAATGTCAGGCTTATAGGTCTATATTCAACGCGCAACGGCCTCTATTATCGATACGTAACTGCCGGTATTTATGATGCGGTTTAGTTTCAGATCGGCTCCGGCGAGTATCACTTTCAGCTCAGCTTCGGTGCGTTCTCTCCCACCGTCAAAGCTCCCCATCAAGAGCAGATCCATATTTTTCCCGAAGTGAGGGGTATTTCCTTCAGGAATAATGGTATCCATAATGAGGACTTTTCCATTAGGAAGCATGGCCTTACGACAATTATGGAGTATTAGTGTTGTCTTTTCATCCGGCCAGTCATGAGTGATATATTTTAATAAGTAAAAATCTGCCGGAGGACATGATTCGAAGAAACTGCCAGGCTGGAGCCTCCATCTTGAGTCATCCCCCAGTTCACCAAGACGATGTCTTTCCAGCACCGGAGTTTGATCGAACAAAATACCGTGCAGTGTCGTATTAGCCTGTAATACTTTTAGCAGCAAGCCGCCTAACCCCCCCGCAATATCAACAACGGTGGCATGGTCTGGGAAATGATAGCTACGTACCAGAGCCAGGTTTTCCACCGCCGACATCGAGGACATCCCGGTGTGAAAATCATATTCAGGAGAGCGAGTCTGTGGTTGAGACCAGTATTCGAAGAACGACACGCCATATAGTTGTTTAAAAGCAGAGTGGCCGCGAACGCTTTCAACGATATTCCCCAGCGGGCCCCAAAATGTCTCATCGGTTAACATCAGTACCGCAGAACGAAGCGAATGCGAGGTCGCGGTACACAAAAACTCAGCCGCTGGCGTGAGTGTAAATCGCTGCCCATCAACTTCTTTAAAGATATTTCGCGTTGCAAGCAATCGCATCACTCGATGCAGTTGCTGTGGATCAACCTCCAATTCTGTTGCAAGTTCCTGTACCGTTTTTGGCCTTTGTATAAGATGGTCGGCAACCCCCAAAATAGCCGCTGCCCGCAGTGACGCTTGATAAGTAAAGCCCATTGCTTGATCCAGTAAAAATAATGCTGCCGTCTCACTTTCAGGAGAAAAAGTCGTATTAGTTGTCATGCTTATAATACCTCAAATTAAATATTCAATAAGAGTTATAATCGCAATACCCAGAGCCAACCTCCTGCCTATACCCGGCAGAAAGTTAGTTCAGATATATAATGATTGCTAAAAATAACCACGCCACTAATTAGCGGCAGATATATTTAAAGAGGATTTGTTCTGGTTTATTTACGTTCGGCACTTGATGTTTACATGGTGATTAACAT
>NZ_JAZGQE010000036.1:0-34396 GCF_048593885.1 Yersinia sp. 1252 StPb PI
AAACAAAAAGAAAAATAAACTTATGGAAAACAAGGTTAAATGCGATGATGGTGAGTTTTAATTTAATGATAAGGCAGAGACTGATTAAATGTTAAATTCTAGCAGTAGTGATTCTTAATGCTCGTTAAGAGATATTGCTCTTTATGCCCGCGTTGGTTAGCCCTATTTTCTTTTCCACAAAAAGAGCCGTCAGTCATAAAAAACATTTCAAAAAACAAATTTATGAGAGTAGCTTAACCTAAGACTGCATTGCCGTTTTTGATTTAGCCCCGACTAAAAGGTTGTTTAGTCCATTAGAGTCATAGATGAAATATATACTTAATCTTACGATTGTGTTTAATCCATCAGAAAAGATATTGATGGAGTTGAATGACGAAGAACGGGCGGTGACATTGTCCAACCCGGCAACCCGGCTATTGCTTGAATTTATCAAACATCAGAATCAACCAATAGAAAGAGAAGTACTGCTGAAGAATGTGTGGGAAGACTATGGTTTTACTGCATCAAACAGCAACCTGAATGCTTATGTTAGTGAACTGAGAAAAGCCCTGACAGCCTTAGGTGAAAATCCACAAGTCATCACGACTATACCTAAACATGGTTTTCAGTTTACAGCGCGGATTGAGTCAATACTGAGTACCGCACAGCCAGAGCTAGATACCGGAGAAGAACGCTATGATATAGCAGCAGAGCACTCCAAAGAAATATCAGCCACTAGCCAGCCTAATACCGCGGCCCTGATGCCAACTATTGCCCCGTTAACCCGGGAAGTGATAGTCCCGGGTCGAAAATATCTGACAATTCTAAGATCCAAAATATTACTTATTTTGGTGATCCTATCAGTATTAGGTACAGCTCTTAAGATTTACGCCAACTGGGTCGACGTTACCATTGGCAAAGCGAATTATTTACTCTCTGGCGAAATTGACCAATGCCAGATTTTTATCCAGAAAAATGCGACATTCCCTGCCGAAGGGGGGAGTCTTGATATGGCACGGCGCGACCTCAAGCAGGAAAAAATTGACTGCTCAGTGAAAAAGCACCATATCTTTTATACTAAAGGAAGTGATGGTTATAAGATTAATCAGCTCACCTTTATAGGTATATGTATTGAAGATGAACAGGGTAGATATAACGCGTGCAGAACGATCAGGATTAACTCGGGAGAGGCACGATGAAAAAAGGTTACCTTACCGTGGTTTACCTGACGATATTAGCTGCCGTCGCCATTTTCTGGGCCTATCAACTATTGCCTAAAGTTGTTTTACAGTGCGATTCTGAGCTATACCTGAAAAAAAACATTAATACCTATGATTCTGTTTCATTACTGGCAGATGTGAGTATCTTTTTATCCCGCAATGGTGATGGTTTCATAAAATTTACCGGAACGGCACAGGATAAAACATCATCATATATATTAAATCGTGCTCTGCCATTCAACTACACCACCTTGGATAATAACGGTGTTTATACAGTCAACTTCACCACTCAAATTATAAGAGCTATTGATGATGTGCCAGATAATGTCTGGTCGAAATTCATTCAGACAACACGTGATGATGTACAGTATTTTGTCAGTGTAAAAAATATAGATAAAAACCTCTATGTCATTAATGGGTTATCATCTCCTGTGTTAATTTGTGCAACCCCCTGAATAACGTCCCCTATCGCCAAAAGAAAGCCCCTTTATTTCTATGATTAATGAAGCAACTCGAGAGGTTGTGAGGTATTTGTCATTTTACCCATCACAAAAGCCAGATTGGCAGCGGCGACCAGCGAAGCGGCGTGGGCATCGGTACTCATCTGTTGTGCATTCAACAAGCCATTGGCCGCTTCGTTAGCGACCGTGATGGTACCTACACCATTACGATAAGATTCCAGTGCAGCGTCATAGGTGATAAATGACGTTTTCACCAGATTGAGTGCCGCCTGATTAGACTCAAGCGCCGAGTGCAAAGTATCCGCCGCCACCACGATTTCACGCACCGCCAACTCCTGAGTTTTCTTAAATCCTTCCGCTGCAACTGCCGCACGAGACTCCGCCTCTTTGACCCGCGCCGCCCGTATCCCGCCATCGTAAAGAGGAACACTGACCCCCACCAAAATGCTAGAGGATGAAGTCTGCTGGCTAATCCCAGGTAGACCCTGAATATCAAAGCGCCCATCACCGCCTGCGACTGCTCCGGCAAGATAGACTTTTGGCAAAAAGTCGGCCTCAGTGGCTTTGATACCTGCCTTGGCAGCTTCAACCGCCGCATAGCTGGCTAACACATCAGGCCGCTGGGAAAGGGCCAGACGAATCATATTTTCGGTCGGCGTGCTGGCAACATCTGGCAAAGCGCGGTCTTCGGCATAAGCGATGTTGATATCTAATGAGGGAGAAACCCCCATCGCCCCCAGTAATGCCTGATAAGCATCGCGTTCCGTACCTTTTGTCATCACGCGGCGCAGTTCAGACTGTGCCACCTGTTGGCGCGCCAACGCCACTTCGACGGTGGTGGCAATACCATTTTTTTGACGTTGTTCGGCAGCATCTTGAATCTTTAAGCTATTTTTCAGCGTTTGCTCTGCTATCTGCCTCTGGGTCTGCGCGGCACCATATTGGAAATAAGTCCGTGTGACATCGTAGATTAGCTTCTGATGCATCCCATTAAAGCTAACATTGGCGGCATAAGAGGTTTGTTTAGCTGCGTCAAGTAATGCACTACGCTGCCCAAAATCAAAGATAAGCCACTGTAATGCCAGCGCCGGAACAACTGCGCTCCCGGAGGTATTAACATCCTTATGGCTGCCAATCGCGTAAGGTAACGGTGTGCTGGTACTCTGGTAGCCACCAATAACACTGGCTGAAATGATCGGTAAAAATACCGCCTCCCCCATACCGACAGCCAATGCAGCCTGTCGCGCTTGCTGCCAGGCAATGCGGGTATCTGGATTCTGAGTCTGGGCAATATCAATCAGCTCAGGTAATGAGTAAAGATGTCCGCTCTTTATTGCCGGTGGCTGAGGAAGTTCTGCCACCAGCGGATTAGCTGGCACAGAGAAATTACCCGCGCCCGCAGCACTGCCCGTATTGGCATCCGCGACCCAAGGTTCGGAATAGGAGGCTGGCGCGAGGTCAAGTCGCTCAGTGGCACACCCCGTAATCAATATGCATAAGCCAGCCGCCGTGCAAATAAGGCCCATTTTGGCTATCCTGGCCGTCAGTACCGCGTGAGTCGTCATGTCATCAAGTTCCCAGAAGTTCCCCGAGTCTTTTTATACGTTGCCCAATAGTCAGTTCAACTGGCGATAACCCCTGCCATGAAGATTCCCTCTCTGGCACGTGCTCGCCTTGTTGCGCGGTAATGTCACCGACAAGCGAGAGCTGACGCAGTTGTTCCACATCAGACGCCGATTTTTCAGTCGGTAGAAACAGCACTGGGCACAATTTACTCATTTCTGCCAGTATTGCGTATAAGCGTGCGCACTCTTCTCGTGAAGGGCGTAATTGTGCTGGCTCAAAGGGAACCAGTGCCAGCTCTTCTCGCGCTTGGGTAATCTCCGCCTCAATGGTTGTCGCTTCTCTTAGTGCCGCAGGCCGTGCATCAGGCGACAGCGCTGCCAAATTTGTCAGTCCCGTCAACGTGTTACTAATATGTATGCGCACCGCATCTACGATAGCCACCGGCCACAACCGGGTAAAAATCAAATACACCACCAGATTACCCAGCAAGATCCCAAGCACCCTATCGAGTGCCACCCCCAGATCTGTACTTGGTCCGAAGCCTTGCAACACCGTCAGCAGGAATGCCAGCCCGACCTGCACACCGGCATAAGCGATACGCTCGCTGCCACAGGAAACCCAAGCGGCCAATAGAATGCAGCCAAACACCAGCGCCATCAATTGACCAATATCACTCAGGTAGGGAATAATGAAAATGATCGCCAGAACCCCCATTAACGCGCCGATCAAGCACCCGATAATCCGCAGTACCAGTTTATGCACTGTCTCACCGGTGGTACCTAACGCCGCGACATAGCAGGTGATCATGGCAGTATGGATATCCTGCCAATCCAATGCGGTATAGACCAGATAGCAAATCAGGGCGGCGGCGGTGGTCTTTAGCGCAAAACGCTGATGAGCAGGATTGGTCAGTGCATCTGCGGCAAAGAATGAGGATTTCGGGGCAGCCAAATCTTGCCCATTATCCGCATTCGCCAGTGCTAGCAGTGCGTTTCTGATTTCATTGATCTCATCACCCGCATTCTCAATAGCAAAGTGAGGGGTAACAGCAAGATTGCCCGCCGCTATCGCCTGTGCCGCATCGCGACAGTAGCCCGCGAGTTCGATACGCTCATTCTCTGGTGAGCCAGCAGATAAAGCTGACGTTGCCAATAGCAGGCGATAACTGCTTTTTACGGCACTTTCCAACCAGGCTGCTTCTGGCGAGGGGCGTAGATGGAAGATACGTACAAAAAGCGCCCGCTGTTGATGCTCATTTTGCCCTTCCTGTAGTAGCTCGGTTAGCTTAGCCATATTGGTGGCATCGGGTTGGCGCAATGTCTCGGCTACGGTGAAAAGTCGCTCGGCTAAACTGGCCCGCAATAACGTCTGGGGTGCCCGGCCAAAGAAAAGGTTAAAGCTAATAATCAGCAACATCGGGGAAACCGCCATTAACCAGGCATACAACAGCCCCCGCGTTGCGACCTCACCCATGGGTATATCACTGAGCAACGTCATCACAAACGCAATAACCAGCGCAATAATACTCCCCACCGGGCCGAGCTTACTGGCTGAGCCAAGATAGAGAAACAGAAACGAACTGACAATCAAGGCTGCCATGCGCAGTGGCGCGGCTTCCAACGTGAAATGAATAAGCAGAAACACCAGACCAACCACCAGCGACACCAGGATGGTGATAGCAATCGCCATCACCATGCTTTCTACGCCGTCCGGTTTCATGACGAAAATAATCAGATAGCAACTGATAGCCGATTCCGGGATGCCATACACCATGGCAACCATAGCCATCAATGCACAGAGTGCAGCAACCCGCCAGGCCATCGCCACTCGCCCAGGGAAATAGGCTAAATCCGCTTTTGCCTGACGGATTATGCCACCGAGCGTACCGTCAGCAACCGTCGTCATTGCGCACAACAACCACAGCAGTCGCCCCGATTCGCATCAGGTCCTCCGGCGGTTTTTCCAGACTGATTCTCACTGGGAAACGCTGAACAACACGTACCCAATTTAATGATTTCGGGACATAAGGCAGGCCACGTGGAATATTCAGCATATCCTCAGAGCTGACGCCCCAACCAATCCCCTCAACTCGCCCCTGAATCGCGCGCTGTCTGTCCGCCATAACATACACGGTAGCGCAATCCCCCACGTTGATATGCTTCAATTCCGTTTCACGGAAAAAGGCCGAGGCATGCCAATGTTCAGTATTGATAAGGGTAAAAATGGCCTGATCCGGGACGACAAACTCCCCGGCCGAGACCGTCAGCCCCACCACCCGACCATCATGGGGGGCTCGTACTTGTGTATTCGCCAGTTCCCGTTCAGCAATAGCCAGCGCCGCACGCCGTGCCACTACCAACGCTTCAGCGGCCGCAGTCGTACTGACTAAAGCCTCGGCAGCAAATGACTGTTTTAATGCCTGTTTCAGGCTAACCTCGGCGTCGTGTTTCGCCGTCGCCGCATCATCGACCTGCTGGGCGGTGACATAACCTTTAGGGAGCAGAGGTTGTAGCCGGGCCAATGTCTGAGTCGCTAACTTGAGATTGGCTTGCGCCCGTACAATCTGTTCATTGGTAATCGCGGCATTGGATTGTTCAGCGACCACCGTCCGTTGCTGGGTATCGCGAGCCGCCTCTGCCATTTTCAATTCAGCTTGCGCCTGTGCGACTTGCAGCCGATAGAGATCCGGCTCGATGGTAAACAGCAGGTCACCCCGCCGGACTTTGCTGTTTTCCACAACATTAATCGAGATAATACGGCCAGGTACCGAACTGGCAACATGCACCACACTGGCCCCTAATTCTGCATCTTCAGATAATGGATTCAGGGTAGTCTGCCGCACGGAAAGCCAGCCTGATATCACTGCCGCGACGATGATAACGCCGGCGACGATAAGCGCCAGTTGCCGCTTACGCCCACTCCCTGATAGTTTATTCATATTCATCATTCATCGTGTAAACAGTAATAGGGAACTGATAAATGCCACAGCAAGCGCCAGGCAGACATACACCAACAGCCGCCATGGCAGCACCTCATCAATACCCACCCGAATAAACAGAATGCGAGCCATCACTGCCACAACTATTCCGATAAAAGCGCACGCCATCCAGGATGGAAAGTAAGAGCCCACCAATGAAAATGAGGGCGCCGCTACGCCGGTGCAGCCGCTCAGAACAATAACCGATAACAGAACTAACGACCCGCGCCATAAGTTCAGGTTGGTACTCGCTAACCCCCTGAAAAAAAACCACTCTGGCTTCCTAAGGGAAGTCATATCATTCATTATTCGGCCTCAGTTAATGCGGCGTTAACAGGCAGAAAAACAGCTATTCGATCATAAAAAGCCACTACAGATCGCTGCCCAACGTATTTTTGAAAATTTGCCCATCTTTCATAATGAGCCGGAATGCTTTCTCTGGCCGAGCAATGAGTTGAATATCACTCAGTGGATCACCATCAACCAGAATCAAGTCAGCCAGTGCGTCATTCTCCACCACACCCAACTTACCGGGATACGGGTTTCTTGGACCGGAGAAGGCACAGAGTTCAGCATTAACGCTGGTGGCCATCTTGAGAATTTCAAGCGGTGAGTACCAGCGAGTCAACTTGGCCAATTGAGCACCCTGTCGGGTTGCCAGTCGGGCATCGAATAATGTATCGGTGCCCCACGCTGTCTTGATGTTATATTTTTTCGCCAACCTATAGGCCGTATCAGTACCGGCAACCATCTCAAGCTGCTTGGCACGTGATGCCGGACTGGCCATTGGCACCGCATCCTCGTCGTCAAGGAAGGGTTGTAAGCTCCACCAAATGCCTTTTTCTGCCATTAACTGGACGGTCTCCTCATCCACCAACTGGCCGTGTTCAATACATTTAACCCCACCTTTAATCGCCATGGTGACCGCCCGTGCCGTATAAGCATGGACGGTGACATAGGTACCCCAATTCTCAGCCGCCGTAACTGCCGCTTGAATCTCTGGTACAGATCCCTCGGTCACACTGATAGAGTCATACATAGAGGCTACACCACCCCCCGCCATGTATTTGAGTTGCGACGCGCCTCGCATCAATTGTTCTCTGGCACGCAGTAACACCTGATCGGCACCATCGGCAATCGCCGTCATACCTACGCGCTCGGCATAACTCAAGGGGTCTGATGGCGTATGCGGTAATTCACCAATCAGACGGAAATCGCCGTGCCCACCAGTTTGAGTGATAAATGCGCCGGAAGGATAGATACGTGGCCCGACCGTCACCTGCTCATCAATAGCGCGTTTCAGGCCAAAAACCGGCCCGCCCATATCACGCACCGTGGTGAAACCACGCAATATAGTCGCCTGCGCCTCTGCAATTGCCAGCGCCTGGATATAATTGAAATCTGCTGTCATCGCCGTCATCATTGATGGCCGAGCCATAATGGCGTGCCAGTGTGCGTCGATAAGCCCTGGCATCAATACACCGCCACCACCGTCTATCCGTTCCACATCCGGTGGCAATGCTTTATCAGCCGGCTCTACCGACTTGATCCTGTTACCTTCCACTAATACTTGCAATCCATCGCGCAAATGGTCTGAAACACCATCAAAAAGGCGAATATTAACAAAGGCCATCACACGCACAGTATTGGCCGCGACATCTCTTCTTTGCTGGGTCGCTCCTGGGATCGCCGCAGCAACGGTTGCCGCTGTTATAGGGGCAGAATGAGCAGCTTTCTGAGCAAACACCGTATTGATACGAACGAACGCCGGACTATGGCAAAGACAACAATCAGAATGAGTGTGGGGAAGCGCTATCAAAGGCATATGAGGCATTGTGTTCTCCTTATATGAACTCTCCCTCCATCAATAACCAGAGGGCCGGTTTTCAATCATAGAACAAATTTATTACGTAACGACTTATTTTAATGGAAAAAATCAACCAGAAATCGTGACAACGCTCTGATCCTGACATGATAAAGCGGATGTTACCGTGATGAACCGACCTAAGCACGCCCTGCAAGTAGAACGTGCTTTTTACTCATTTCTGCTGTGCCGCCCACCAGGATAATAAGCGTAAACAAGAGGAGTAATAGTCTTCTTCTGGTTGTAATACTGCCGTTAATTGAGCAGCATCACCTAAGGTAAGATCCCGTATCGCCAGCATCCCAGGTGTCAGTGCATATTCCGCGGTAGCCCCCGTAACAACATTGACCCATGCCGGTGTTTTTAAACGCGAAAAACCTTGCCAATAATCAATAAAAGGCGCCAATGCACTGCCATTATGCCCTCCCCAACTGAGATATAATGGAATACGCACCGCATCAAAACTAAAACGTGCAGGCCAACCATTGGCCGGTGCGAAACTACCATCCGACCGCAATGACACCCAATCAGTCGGCAAATTGACTTTGCCAAGCTTCATCGCGGATAACTGCTGGATAGCATCGTCATTCAAGTCTTTCCATATTTTCAAATGACTGTATTGGTAGAATGCATTCCAGGCTGGAAATATGTAATAAGACGGGTTGATCACAACATAACTGGTATGATTAAAACTTGCAGAGCCTGGCAATAATACATGGTAACCGGCAAAGTTAATGACCGTGTGTTTAATAATAGCATTCTGTATTTGATTAGATTGACTCGTATAGTCGCGATTGTGCCATTTATCCCCAGCCAGTAATAATGCCCAGGCAATCAATATATCGCCATCTGTAGCATTATTTTTATCAGCAACTTTTACTTTAGCATTCGGCTCATACCGCCATGAAAATAATCCGGTATCTGCATTGTATAATGTCTTTTGAGTCCAACCCAATAATGAATCAAAGGTAGGCCGGTCATCATTGAATACGGCAAGTAGCATACCAAAACCTTGCCCTTCGGTATGGCTGATATCATGGTTACCCGTATCAACAACTCGGCCATCGGGCTTAAGAAACCGGCTTTTAAATTGTTCCCAGCCGGGCTCATAAGCCTGTACTCCGGTGGAAAACAGTAGGCCAAATAGCACACCGGCGGTAACAACAACACGCATGACCTTCATAATTAGCATAATATGCCTCAAATGCCGTTTTTATAACGGAACACTAATGGACCTTCGGTTTTATTATCCAGCCAACGGACATTCACTTCTGACTGCCCTCCTTGCTGTCTGAGCCACTCCTTATAAATACCTTCTAAAAATGTTGCAAATGCAGTTTTCCACTGCGACTGTTCAGTCAGATTGTCCGTGTCCGGCCATGCACAGTGACTTAACTGCATTTCCTGTTCATTCGCGGCAATGCGCAAAAATCCCCAATGATATCTGGACCATAGATTATTAATTTGATCTTCAAACTCACCCACGGTCTGACTTATCGGTAAGGGGTTATGCTGTGCCAGTTGAGTCCCCATGTTGCGGATAAAAGCCCTGCCATCCGCACTGTCAGCATTAGCCTGAATACCTGAAAAAAGCACTTGCACCACATTTTGCCATCCCGGCTGATGCTGCTGCTGACGGTAATAATCCTGTTGTTCCGAAAGATAGTTATTCTCTTGCATGATTATTTCCCATCCAACAAATATCTGAAGTAGACCAAGGCGGTAGTCTCGGAGTAGTCGCCAAAAGTATCATAGCCAACCTGCCCGCCGATCTGCATATTCTTCTGTAAGTTGTAACTGCCATCAGCCTTGAAGTTATATCCAATGCCATTTTTACTTTGCGCAGCATAACGGGATTCAGTGCTATAACCATCACGCACCAATTGCTCCAGTTGAGCCTGCAACTCTGGATTATTCGGGAAATATTTACTCTCATCCTGCGAATAGGATTGATAGCCTACCGCCCCACCCAATTTATAATTCCAGTTACCATAACGTTGGCTATACTCAACCGGGAAAGAGACACTGACATAATCTTGTGGACTGAAATAGCCCCCTTGACCGTAACTGAAATAACTGAGATTTTTAGAGAAATTCATATAGCTGATATTGATGCCCGTTTTTAATTCACGGTCATCATAGCGGTAAGGACGAATATACGCGCCTACTGAAGAGTTAATTGAACCATTACTCGGAACATTATCACCGATATAATTGTAATAATTTAATCCTGCATAAAGGCCGGCATCGCCATCGTCATAGCTCAGGTTTAAGCCCCCCCCATTCTTAGTGACTGCCCCCCATTGCGATCCGCTGATCTTATCGGTTGCACCCACGTATGAAAGCAAGCTATCCGTCACTGGCCGACGTTCTACTGTCATCGCCAGTTTAGCGAATTCGCCAAGCTTAGGTGCCCATTGCACGCCGCCAATAAGGGCACTCATATCTTGCCCTAACGGCGTGGTACCAATGTCGGCTTTATAATCTTCCCCCGCCAAGGCCAGTGCCAGTTCTACCCCTGACTCACTTTGTGGGCCTGGGGAGTCGGCGGTGAAATCATTTGGACTAAAGGTTTGGGCTGTGACCAGATTATTAGCCGCCAGTTGTTTGGCACTGTTGGCATCATTTTCCACTACCCTGGCATCAACACAACCTTGCGTTCCAGCGCCTGCGCCATTACACGCACTTTCTCTATCCGCTTGAGCCTGCAATTGAGCAGTTGTCGCCGCCGCTAATACCGCCGCTGAGTTAGTTGCGGCAAGTGCTGATGTCTCTGTCGCATTTTTAACTTCCAAACCCTGCTGCAATGCCCCGGTACCAAAACGGTTACTGCCCGTACCTGAGGTTGAACCTGCATTGAGGGATACCGGCGTGACGGTAAAACTCAGGCGGGAGCTATCAAAAGGCACACCGGCAAAGGTGAGCGGGGCTTTGGCTTCAGTCAATTGACTCAGGCCCGATTCACCATCGCGACTGCGAATACTGATATTGGCCTGCGCCCAGCTGGCAGTTTTATCCTGTAAAGTATCCAGCATCTGATCAACTTGCTTCAGGGTGCCGTTTTGCGCAACGTTAGCGGTAGGTGCCAGATTATTGACTCCCCCCATGGCAGCGCCTTCTGTGCCCGCATTTTGCCACGGCAACACCGCGCCATAGCTTGAATTGGTCCGCGGCTGCGTGCGGGTGGTCTGGTTAATAAACGGATTGTCGCTAAGTTGTAAACCAGCAATATTCGCGCCACCAACACTGTCTGCCCCTTCCAGCCCAATCATTTTACCTTTGGCGGAACGTAACAAAGCCAGAGCCTGCTCATGATCCCCTTCAGCTTCCGCGACCCGGGCAGCAAGCAATAAGCGCTCAGGGGTTCTTGGCCCGCGCATTCCCAACATCAATTGTCTGGCGCTCTGGACATCACCATTAGCCAGTGCCACGTTTACCGCCCCTACCCGCGCCCCTTCATTAGTCGGATCACGTTTTAATAAATAAGCATAAACTTTACCGGCTTCATCATTCATTTTACCGGATTGGTAAAGACGCCCCATCGCCAGCATCAGGTCAATATTTTGCGGATCACTTTGTAGCGCCACAATCAACTTGTCATACGCCGCAGCATACTGGCCTTGCTCACGCAATGCATCGGCCTGATTGATAGTGGTCCCTAGTCGTAATCGACTGATCTCTATCGGCGAACTGCCACTTTGAATCGCGGGATTACTCAATAAGGCTTCCGCTTCTTGCGTCAGGCCAGATTGCGTCAAGACACTGATTTGTGACGCATAATCGCCCGCCTTGCCATGAATGCCGTTATTGATATTTTTACGCACTAAACTAACCGCCGTGGTGCTGTCACCAGCAGCCATCAAATCTTTAGCCAGATTACCGACATCAGCAGGGGCGGTAGGCGGATTTTGTGCCAGTCCGCGCAATATTGCCGCAGCACTGGCTGAATCACCCTTTGCCAGAGCCGTTTCTGCTGTCGCTATTTTTTGATTGAACTCCACACGGTCAGCCAGCGCACGGACCTCTTTAGTTTGGCGGGCTGGCGGGATCTGATTGAGTAAAGCATTACTGGTTGCCCAATCTTTGTTTTCAGCGGCAAACAAAGCGGCAGCATATAGATTATCCGCCGGTGCGCCGGGAGCCGAAACTTCAGCCATCAGACTTTGCGCCTGGGCTGTATTTCCTTGTTGTTGCAGTATTCTCGCCATATCCAGACGAACCCAGATATTCGATGGCTGCTTAGTTAGCGCCTGTTGTAACAGATTTAATGCCGCCGCAGGATCATTACGTTGCAGCGCTAATGCAGCCTCACGACGAATCGGCTCAACATTGATCCCGGCGGGCGCGGCGGCGGGTTTGAGATTGTTTGGCACGGTTTGTAGCACTTGCTGTGCCTCGGCATCATTCTTTTGCTGCCGCAATACATAATACAGCCCCAATTTCGCATCATTATTTTGCTGTTGCTGCGCCAGGATATTGCGGTAAGCCTGTTCAGCAGCACTCAAATCACCTTTGCGCCGCAACAAATCAGCCCGGAACAGCGCCACCGCAGTGCCTTTGTCCCCTGTGGCCTGTGCCAATGGGGCGCTCAATGCCAGCGCACCGTCAATATTCCCGCTGGCAAAGGCTTTTTTAGCTTTATCCAACTCGCCGTAGAAATGGGCATCTTGCGCTTGCGCCGCCAGTTGTGCGCTGTTTGCCCCACCTTGTTTGGCCGCCTGAGTCAGGTAGTTTTCTGCATTGGCGAAATCACCACTGCGCAAAGCGATAAACCCCAAACCCGCTAATGCATCGCCATCGTTAGGGTTGATCGCCAACACTGACTCAAACTGGCTTTTTGCCTTGGTTAAATCACCGCGATTAAGTTCACTGTAACCCTGGCCTTTTGCTGCTCCACCGATATTCTTTTTATAGTAATCGGCGACAACCTGAGAGTCGGGATGGCGTTGTTGATAGGCCTGATAAAGCCCTTCATCTGCCGGTTGCGGTGTTATCCACATCAGTGCCTGGCGCAAAGCAGCATCAGCTTCGCGGTTAGTCGCCGCCAGACTATTAAGCATGGCAATACCATCACGGCGGGTTGTCTGTTGGTAGGTCAGTACTTTACCCAGCGCCACACGGGCAGCAACATCATTTGGGGATTGTGCTACACGTTGCTGTAATTCGGCGATAGCTGTTGGTAACGTCGCCGCATCCCCCGCCATGGTCAAGTAATATTCTACCGCTAAATTATCCAACGGTTTATTACCGTTAAATAAATTCTGATAACTCTCAATCGCCTTGGGAATATTGCCCTGGCTGGCAAACTGGCGCGCTGCCGCTAATTGGCTCGGCGAAATGGACTGCATGACTTTGGCATTATCTAACGACTGCAAACGTGGGTCATCCGGGGAGGCCGCATTTAATTTTTTACGCCATTCAAGCGACTCGGCTTTATCCCCTTTTTCAGAGGCATAAAGGGACATTAGATATAAAGCATCAACGTTGGTAGGATCGACCATCAGGATCTTTTGCAGCGCGTTAGTCGCCAGATCATTATGGGCTTTCTCATGCCAGTAGGTGGCCTGATCTAACAATGCCTTTATCGCTGGCGTATTCTCTGCCGCCTGTCCCCAGACAGGGATTGCAGCAAATCCGACCATCCCAGTAAGCAACAGGGCATTAATCAATGGTGACTTTACATGACTTGATTTCATATCAACCCCGCTCCATACAATAGGCCCACATCATCAACAGTTTTATTATCATTCTTTAGGATCTTTGCCTAAGCGTATTGCCGCACGGCGTTTTAATAACCCAAACATGCTCACACCAATGATGACTGAGATCAGTAAAGCAAGTAACGCCAAAATCACGATATGCTGACTGGCATACCAGATAATCATTTGATACCAAGGCAGCTCACCACGAGGGAATTGCTCGCCAACACTAAAACTGCGCACACCATTTTCATTGGTAATAATCGCCAGATCGCCACGCACGCCGGCATTAACCGTCGATAACTTCAAATCGCCGTGAATACTCGCTAATTGATCATCACCTGTTGCGGTTGCCAGCACCACGACCTTCTGCGGATTCCAGCCAGAACGGAAACTCAGGAAGCCGCGCCAGTTATCCGTCGATGAAAGGTAGCGATCGGCCTCAACTTGCTGGCGGAACCAAACCCCAGTGAGGTAATCCGCCAACTTTTCTAACGTCGACGGTTCTTTCACTGATAGCACACCATTTTCCAGGCCAAATGATGTCGCGGTTAATAGTGTTTGGGTGAAATCAGCATGGTCTAATGTCGACACCACCAAAATATCGTTATCAGCAAACAGTGAAATATCTTTTTCATTTGCGGACACGCCCAGCTTCACCTTGACGTGGATAACTGGCTTTCCGGTTGAATTACCGGCACGAGCAACAAGACCAAGTAATGTACGAACTTCTGTTTTGCTTGGTTTTTCGGGCAATAATACCAAGGTTTGTGAGAAATCAGCCAAGCGGGTGAAAGGGAAGGATGCGCCGACAAAATACGAAAGATTAGGCAACAGGGTAAAGTGATGGGTGTGACTCAGGTCAATATAAGAATCAGGTTCGATACGACTCTTAATATTATTGTTGTTTAGTAGATTACAGGGGGTTCCGGCTTTCGGATTAATCGCGAAATAGAACTCTAACTGGTTATCACCATAAATCAGATAAGGAGCCAAACGCAGGGTATAACTCTCCTGACGAGTATCGCCACCAACCGCCCGCCACAGGGACTCAATCAACCCCTTCTTATTTACCGGCAGGTTATACAAGAAAATATTGTTAATCGATACGTTAAGTTGAGAGCTATTTTCATCAATCCAGTCTTCAATCGGGAAACGGTAACCGATATGGATGGGTATAGTTTCTCCATCCCACATAAATAGATCGGGTGCCGCCCGGAAATCAACATGAATACCGTCATGATAAATACCATTAGCAGTCAAAGCATCGAGATTTGGCACTAAAGATTTAAGTAATACGGGATGTTCAGTATTAATCCAGCGCGGGGCGTCATAGGGAATGCTACGCGGGATAGCTTGCGCTTTAACACTTAGGCTACTCGCCTCTGGCGGTAATGGCTCAGAAGTTAAACGCCATGCAGCCTGACGCAACTCCTCCTCATTATTGCCAATAACCAAGAGTAATTTAGCCACCGGGTTGTGCGGGTTATCAATCAATTGCAGACTTGGGCCGGTGCTTTGCGGTAACACAAAATCACCGATATGCTCACCCGGCTTACCAAATAAAATACCATTACCTTCGGGTAGTGAATCAAATTGTACCGGGAAATCAATATCACGGTAATTAGCCTGATAACCAAACCATGAAGCAACACCGGCGGCAGCACCAATCACATCAGCACGAATATTAGCCGGGAATGCCATAACCACTTTGGTCTCTTTCATCTGCATGGCATCAAAGAATGGCCGGGGGAATAGCCCCAAATTCTTGCCAATATTCAGTTGTTGCCCTTCTAATTGAATACTTGAGGTCGGTAAAATACTGACCCAAAATTTATTCAATTGATCTGTTTCACACTGCAATACCGTGTTGTCACCGGTAATACTCATACTTAGATTATTGGTCGCGACCACCATCGCCGCAGGGACATCAACTTGGTATATCGCGCTGTTTTCACTTGACGGCGTTAGCGGCAATGTCCCTAACGGCTGCCCGTTCAGCATTAACTGTAAGCTGTAATTCTTGCCAGCCAGCTCTGATGATAATTTTAGCGCCAGAGATAGTTTTGCATTGGTAATCACCAAATCATTGGGTAACGTGAAAACAATGCCTGATTGCAATTGACCGCCACTTAACAGCAACCCATTGGGCTGCCCCATATCTTTAATGGTAATCGTGGTATTCACTATCGCGTTGTATGAGGCCGGGCGGGTCACCACCACCGGGTTATCAACTACGGGTATCGGTAGGGTTGAATCATACAAAGGGCGGTTTTCAGGGGCGCTGGCGATTTGCGGGTAATTATCAACCGCAGGAGCCGCCGCCCCAGCGGTTGAGTCATCACTGTTCGGCCGAGGTAATAAAGGGAAATCTCCCGCAGTGGCTGCATCTTCAGTTTGCTGTTCCTGGCCCGCGACACGATTAGTGTCTACAGCAAACCCATTGATGGGAAAAAATGCCAGAGAACACGCGGCCACCACACCTGTAAACCACAATGACGGCAATATCTTGCTCAATATCCCTTTCATGCCGCATTTCCTTTTTTCTGGAGGGCCAGCTTTCTTTTTCTAGCCCGACGTTGCTTCCACGGCAGATAAAAGAGTTCGAAGGCACAACGAATAATGCTGAGTAATGAATGTAATGGTCGATCCTGAGGGTAAGGCTCGGTAATCCAGGCATCTGCACGGGCCAACACAATACGAACCAGTTCCCGACGTTTAACCAGTGGAATATCACCAAACATCAACCGCACAGCACCTGGCTCAACATCAATAAGCGTGACAGGTAGACTGACAGCACCGCGTTGTAACATCAGCTCCACCTCTTCAATACCCTCAGTTGGGAAATGTTGGTCTTTAATCGCCAGACGAACCCCGCCCATTGACAAGTCCAGGGTGTGAGTACGCAGTGATATGCCATTACTATAATGAATAATGGCCGGTAACTGGACGTCAATGCGGATCGTTTTACGTGTCTGACGAGTCTCGCGCGCAACAGAAATAGCCGCAAATAATAGAATGACACTGAAAGTAGCCCAGGCGATATTAAGTGCAATTACATTCGGATTAACCCCAAAATAATCTGGCAATGCTACGCGCACTAATCCCCATATAATGCCGAGCAACATCAGAACAACTGCAATAATATGCGGGCGAACAATATTGAAATCGAAATAACTCTTATCCAGTAGGTCGCCTTTATCCGTCACGTTAAACTTGCCACGTTTTGGTGAAATCATCGTAACGATGGTTGGAATAACCAAATGGAATGCCATTACGGTTTCATAAACTTCACCCCAGAAAGAGTAGCGGAAGCGGCCATTACTGCGTGAGTTGATGGCAATAGACATAATTAAATGGGGCAAAACATAGGCGAAAATCAATTCGGCTGACGAGGCAATAATACTCTGGTTAAAGAGAAGATAGCCCAGTGGCGCGAGTAAAAAGACCACGCGTGGCAAACCAAATTGGTAATAAATCATGGCGTTGAGATAACACAAACGCTGAGGAAGGCTCAGCCCACGCCCTAACAAGGGATTATCCACACGGAAAATTTGTGTCATCCCCCGCGCCCAACGGGTCCGTTGGATCACATGTAACGCCAAACGTTCAGTCGCCAACCCCGCGGCTAGTGGGATGGAAATAAAGGCTGAGTTCCAACCTAAACGCTGTAATTTCAGCGCAGTATGGGAGTCTTCGGTGACTGTTTCTACCGCAAAACCACCAATTTCATCTAATGCCTTACGGCGAATAACAGCACAAGAACCGCAGAAAAATGCCGCATTCCAGTTATCGTTCCCTTGCTGAATAGGGCCATAAAAAAGTGCCCCTTCATTAGGAACAGAACGGCCTGTTGATAGATTGCGCTCAAACGGATCGGGGGAGTAAAAGTAGTGTGGTGTCTGGAGCAGCGCCAACCGCTTATCAACCAGGAACCCACCCACCGTGGCCTGTAAAAAACCGCGGGTAGCTACGTGGTCACAATCAAAAACGCAGATTAACTCCCCCTGCGTAATCTTCATCGCATGGTTAAGGTTACCGGCTTTAGCATGGCGGTTATCATTTCGAGTGATATAACCAACCCCTACATCCGCAGCAAATACAGCGAACTCAGTTCGTTTTCCGTCATCCAATACATATATTTTTATTTTTTCTTTTGGGTAATCAATACATTGGGCTGCCAGAATCGTATCTCTAACCACATCCAGACTTTCATTATAGGTAGGAATGTAAACATCAACCGTTGGCCATAAATCGGTATTCTCAGGCAGCGGTTCAATCGTTCGTTTTAATGGCCAAATAGTCTGTAAATAACTAAGACTTAGAATAATCCAGATGTAAAGTTCTGCACTATAAAGAAGTATGCCTAATATTGTCTCGGTTACAGAACCAAAATGAAGCGTTTCAGTCGTGCGCCAATAAATATATCGGGATGACATCAAAAATGACAATACTGTCATTACTATTGTTACTTTTCTGCTTTTACTTATGCCAAGTAAAAAGAACGCAGCAATACTGAATAATGCAAAAATGTACTGCTTCTCACTGTCCATTGGTGTAACAACAACCAAGATAGCGATTGGCAATAACAGTAACAGCAGAAGATAAAATTGAATTTTCTTCATCTTGAATTCAGCCAGTATTTAATAGAAGTCATGTTTAGGCGTAGAGTAAACTTCTCCCCCGCCGATCTTTATTCCCAAAATAGCTGCAACTTTTTTACTAATAAGCTCAATATCAAATGCGGCAGCTGACACGGGGCTGAAATCAATAATTGAACGTTGAGAAGCATTCGCTTCTGGCACACATTCATCCCGATGAATCATTCCTAACAATTTATCGCCCAGACGTTGCTCAAAGAATTGTGAGACATCATGGCTGAGTTGACGACGATTATCACTTTGATTAACAACAAAATAGGTTCCCATTTTATTATCTAAAGGGGCGCCGATAAGTTTGCCTTTCTCTATTTGAGGTAATAAAGATAAAGATGCAGTGTCTGCCAACATCACCACCAAATGCATATCCGCAATCCCTTGCATTGCTTTTAACGCCGGGCTTGGTCCCGGCGGAAAATCAGCGATAACCACTAATCCAGGATAATTAAGGACTGAATGTAGCCCCCGTTGTAAAAAATGCGGATCAGCCGTTAATTCATGCTCGAAAGCCAGACGTTGCGCTTCATCCACCTCGCCATAAGGCAAGACAAAGGTATTCGTTCCCGCTTTAAGGATAAATTGGCTCCAGTCAGATGCATTACCTGACTCAGAAACATAACCACGTTCATCCGACAAAGGGACACCAAAGTGCAAGCGCAGAGCATTTTGTACATCGAAATCAATAAGTAAAACCTTGCTACCACTACGTGCCAGTGAGTGCGCCAAATTGGCTGCAAAAGTAGTTTTACCGACACCACCTTTCGGTGAACATACACAAACTAACGGCATAAGGCGATGCTCTCTAACAACGTTTGTAAAGGAATATCCCGCGCTGACTCGGCAAAAACAACCTGCTCTTTGGGTGGTTCTTTTTGTGAAAAAATGTTTTTAAATTCAGTTTTTTTACCTGATTCCAACGGGCCAGTTGGTGAGGATGAAAATTGTGTCGTAAGTATAGGTTTAGAAACCGCTTGCGGTATAGCAGGTTCGTTTAAATTGACTGGCTGCGGAGCTAGAGTATGGGCAACCGGTGGCGCAGGAAACAGTGATCGCATTGCGGCTGGCCGGTTTGTTACCTCGGTATTTAGCAGAGGATCACTATTTATAGCGCGAGGTTCACTCATCACGTTTAACACATCAGGCTCGGCGAACTCAGTGGCTGAAACAAGCTGAGGTGTCGGCTGCGTAGTTCGGCCATTTTCTAAAAATGAATCATTGTCTTGTGAAGCTAACTGTTTAATAAGCGGCCATGAAAAAGCATCCGCTTGAACTTCTTTTTCAGAAATTTCTTTATAATCAATATCGTGCATGTCTATTTTATCTTTGAACTGCTTAATATCATCATATTTATTCATAAATAACACACCTATTTTGATACAAAGCTCTTAAAATAAATTTGCATCATGGTTTATTTTTTAAGGGTCGCCCACTAAAAAACTCCCCTGAATAATCTTGTTGACTCTGTAACTGATGATTGATATCGGTTTAATACTGACATTAGCATAATGTCAGTATTTATATAGATTATTAATACATTACGCAGTTCGTGACATCGGTGTTTGCGAGGGGAGAGGGAAAGAAAGATATTTGAAATTGTCACTGCCCCGCCATTTTTATGACAGGGGTTGAATGACTGGCCCAGAGGGGGCTAATTTTGCAGGGGAATTTGATAGAGCAAATTGATTAACACCAGTACGCCATAAAGTTCACGCAAGTACGGTCCAGACAGCGTTCACCAATCAGATAGCGGCGCAAAGCTTTCACTGTTGAGGATTCAGCCGCCACCCAGGCATAGAAACTACTGGCACCTTCGGCTCGCTCCCATAATACATCACCACCCAGACTATTCTCTGCTAATGATTGTGCCGCGACTTGCGCCGCAGCCGGAATTTGTACCCATTGACGTACCGCGTCAACTAACAAGCTGCCATGGGCGGGGTGATGCGGCGTATCACGTGGCAACCAGTAAACCTGCGCAAACGGAAATCGCTCAAGATTGATGCAATCACCCACCAGCGGTACCTCAAAAAAAGCTTGAACATGTGGAGGGTTAGCTTGTAATGCCAGCTGTTCCAAAATAGCCACCGCCGCCGGTAATGCTGTTTCGTCGGCAATCAGTAACGCCTGCATCATCTGCGCTGGCGGGATCCACTCATAACCGCCACTGTCAGATTGATACTCGGCATTCGGCGCAACAACCTGAATGGCATCGCCTGGTTTGGCATGTGTTGCCCAAGCCGATGCAGGGCCGGTCACGCCGTGCAAAACAAATTCCACGTCCATCTCGTTCTGCTCAGCACGCAATGCACGCAGTGTATAAGTGCGCATTATCGGTCGCTGCTCTTTCGGGATAGTCAGGTAATTACGATACCAATCGTCGCCTTTTGATACCTGAGTAATCAGACCGTTGTCTGCGGGCAATAGCAGTTTAATGCGCTGATCTGGCGCTTCAAGTTTCATACGATTGACTTCTGGCCCTTCAAATACGCAACGCAACAGTGACGGTGATATATTTTCTTTTACTTTCAATTTGATATCGAAAACTCGGTAGCTTGATGCGCCGGACATGACAGTTACTCTCCCGCAGAATGTGCTGTGACCCGATGCTGGCACCACAGCCAGCCACTTATGCCGCCCAACAGAACGGCCATCATCAGAGCCGCAGCAATCAACTGCGACTCACCGTAAAATTTTGCTACTAGCGGCACCATCAACGCACTCATGCCATAACCCAATGTATGGCTGGTCGCTATCACCCCGGAACCTTTGCCCGTGGATAATTTATCGTTCAGCATCAATTGGTAACCCGGCGTTGCCATCGCCGCACCGAAAGAAGCTAGCGCACACCCCGCATAGAATAATACCAATGGCTGGGTACACATCAATCCTAAACCACCTACCATGAATAACGCTGCCACCAGCAGAAGCTGAGAGGGGCTGAAACGTTGGGGGCGTACCACCAAAAACTGAGCCAACAAGGTACAACCCGCGGCCACGCTAAGCAAAATTGCCACATGGTGGCTCACCATGGTGGCTGAATGCCGGAATAATTGGTTTAAATGCGGTGCCAGACCAAGCTGCATCAGGTTGACGACTGCCGCCAGCAGCAGTGCACAGAGTAAATAGGGCAGCATGCTGAAACGTAAATGATTTTGTTGATGTGCAACCGGCGGCAATGGCGGATCATTATATTGGCAACAGACCACCAACAGTGCGATCAATGGTGCTATTGCCATCAACCACAGCGGTGCCATTGGGTGTATTGAGAGGGCAAGGGCGGCACAAAGTGGGCCAAGAAGACGACCACAACTCAAGCCTGAACTGATGGTAGCTAATGCAGCCATGCGCTGCTCATACACTGCGCGCTGCAAGGCCCAGGTCTGGCAGGCGGGCACCATGCCAGAGACTGTCAGGCCATAGATAATACGTGCCACAATCAGCCCACCCAGCCCGGCCATCTCCGGTAACCATCCCGCCGCTAAGCCCCATACCGCCAGCGTCAACAACACAAAACTTAGCAAGTAGCCAGCCAGCGCCATGATGACCACAAATTTACACCCACGAACCTCCGATTGCCGTCCCCACCACGGTGATCCGACCAAAAACAGCATGGACCCGAGGGTAAGTAAACCGGCCCACACCGACAGTGACAGATGTGTTCTGCTAACCAATACCGGTAACATGACCAATAAACCATTCTGCCCAATCCCCAGTAAGCCGGCACAAAAGGCTAACGGCCAATTAGAAGAAGGTATATGCCCGCTTGAACGTGTTTCAGACTGTGATGAAATTCGCATTAAAAGTGAATTAACCGTTAATAACATAGGGGATTTATGCATATTTAATAGAAAAACTGTATCATAAGTTAATTGATAATGATAAATATTATTGATATAAGAATGATTCTCAATTGAATCAAGAGTGGCATGGAATAATGACTATCCAGTTAGAAACCGCGACAACCGATGTGGCTGCGCAATGTTTCCTCAACGCATTGATGCGTGAAACCCGGGACTGGCAAATCCTTCCGACAGCAAACAATCAACCCTATCCACAGCTCCATATCCCTCTGTCATCGTCACAAGCTATTCGTATTGCTTTACGCCATATATCCCCAACACAACATCATCACTATCTGTTCCCAGCCTATCTATATCAGCAGGACGATGGCGCGGGTACGGCACTTGGCATGGAACAGTTGGTGACCTTGTTGTTGGATAAACCTGCAGTAAAAGGTGACCTGTCAGATGAGGTGGTTACACGTTTCCGCCAGCGGGTTCTGGAAAGTCATGACAACACCCAACAGGCAATTAATATTCGTCTGGATTGGCCGTCACTGCGCGATAAACCACTCAATTTTGCTCAGGCTGAGCAAGGCTTATTGGTCGGTCATGCCTTCCACCCGGCGCCAAAATCCCATGAACCCTTCAATGAAAAAGAGGCACATCGCTATCTGCCAGACTTTGCCGCTCGTTTTCCACTACGCTGGTTTGCCGTGGATAAACGCTTTTTGTGCGGTGAGAGTCTCACCCTGACACTGCAACAACGTCTGCAACGTTTTGCCAGCGAGAGTGCACCACAGCTACTGGCACACTTTACCGATGATATTTGGCTGCTGCCGATGCACCCCTGGCAGGCTGATCACCTGTTGTCCCAGGAGTGGTGCCAGCAGTTGGTACAACTGAATGCACTGCAAGACTTGGGTGAAGCAGGTGAACGCTGGCTGCCGACCAGTTCCTCCCGTTCGCTGTATAGCCCATCAAATCGCGACATGATCAAGTTTTCCCTCAGTGTCCGCCTGACCAACTCGGTACGTACGCTATCGGTAAAAGAAGCTAAACGTGGAATTCGCTTGGCCCGCCTGGCTCAAACCCCGCGCTGGCAAACATTACAAGCACGCTATCCAACCTTCCGGGTTATGCAGGAGGACGGTTGGGCCGGTTTATGTTCCGCTGATGGCACGGTGCAAGAGGAGAGCCTGATGGTGCTACGCGACAACCTGTTGTTCAGCCAGCCAGATGCTCAAACCAATGTACTGGTCACCTTGACTCAGGCCGCACCAGATGGAGGCGACAGTTTGCTGGTTGCCGCAGTGCGCCGTTTGGCGGCGCGTCTAAATCTTCCGCTACGCCAAGCCACCCACTGCTGGCTGGATGCCTATTGCCAACAGGTCTTATTACCACTGTTCAGCACCGAAGCTGATTACGGTTTGGTGCTATTAGCCCATCAGCAAAACATTCTGGTAGAAATGCAGCAAGACTTGCCGATCGGTATGTTGTATCGCGACTGTCAGGGCAGCGGCTTTACCCAAGATGCCACACCGTGGCTGGAAGAAATTGGCGAAGCCGAAGCGGAAAACCGCTTCACTGAACAACAACTACTGCGCTATTTCCCCTATTACTTGCTAGTCAACTCCAGTCTGGCTGTGACCGCCGCATTAGCGGCTGCCGGTTTTGACAGCGAAGAGAATCTGATGATGCGGGTCCGCGACGCACTCCATAACCTGCGGGCTACGGCTAAAAATACCCTTTGTTTGGATTACGTACTCGATAGCACGCATTGGAACTGCAAGGGTAATTTCTTCTGTTATCTGCATGACCACAATGAAAATACCATCGTTGATCCGGCAGTTATCTACTTTGATTTCGCAAACCCATTTCGTTTCCCTTACCAAGATCGCCTGGGAGTTGCCCAATGATGCCACAAGCTAAGTTGATGCACTCCGCAGGCAGTTTTCGCTGTGAACAGTTGGGAAAAAATCTGACCCTCAGCTTAGGGTTGGACGGCAGCGCGGTGTTGCACTCACCCGGACCATTGCCACCAGGCTGGCTGGTACCGGCATTGGATCAGTTGTTCGTTGCCGCACCGCAATTAACCGGTATTGCGTTGCCCTATGCCGAGTGGCGGGAAGAGCCGCAAGCACAAGCCGTGTTTGCCTTGAGCTATGGCGACTATCTGGCACGGGATCTATTTTATCAACTACCACTGTGGCTGGGAGCAAAACGCCATCGGGCGACTGATCAGATGCAGTATGACGCCGAGCGAGATATCTGGTTCCCACAACGTGCTGCGCGCCCTAACGGCGAAGTTTATCGCCGTTTCGATCCGCACATTAAACATACCCTGAGCTTCCGCTTACCGGAAATTGATCGCGACACAGAGCAGTTTACTCGCTGGATGAACTCGCCGCGCGTAGATGCTTTTTGGGAAATGAGTGGCCCGCTTGAGGTTCAGGCCGCGTATCTGCAACGTCAGTTGGATTCGCATTATTGCTATCCGCTCTTGGGTTGCTTTGACGATCAACCTTTTGGTTATTTCGAAGTTTATTGGGCAGCAGAAGACCGGATTGGTCGCCATTACCGTTGGCAGCCTTTTGATCGTGGACTACACATGCTGGTAGGTGAAGAGCGCTGGCGAGGAGCGCAATACATCCGCAGTTGGTTACGTGGCCTGACACACTATCTGTATCTGGATGAACCGCGCACAGCCCGGGTAGTAGCTGAGCCACGCGCCGATAACCAGCGCCTGTTCCGCCACCTGCCTGCCGCCGGCTACCACACCTTGAAAGAGTTTGATTTCCCGCATAAACGCTCGCGACTGATAGTGAATCAGCGCGCAGATTTCTTCCAAGAGGGTACGGTATGACCACTGACAATTACGCCAACTGGCAGCGCGTTAACCGTCAGATGATCGCCAAGATCCTGGCTGAACTGGAATATGAACGCACCCTGTGTGCCGCGCCAGCAGGCCAGGCATGGAGTATCACCTTGCCGGGTGCGGTTTATCGCTTTAGTGCCGAACGGGGTATCTGGGGCTGGCTGCATATTGACCCCGCCTCATTGCACTGCGAAGGAGTGCCGCTGACCACTGACCATATGCTACGCCAACTGGCTCAAGTGTTGCAGATGGACGATGCACAGGTTGCTGAACACCTGGAAGACCTCTATGCCACGCTGCGCGCAGACATGCAGTTACTCTCTGCCCGTCAGGGCATGAGTGCCGAACATCTGATTGCCCTTGATGCTGATGCACTTCAATGCCTGCTGGCTGGCCACCCGAAATTTATCTTCAACAAAGGCCGCCGTGGCTGGGGTCTAACCGCCCTGCATCACTACGCGCCAGAATATCAAGGGCAGTTCCGCCTGCATTGGGTCGCCGCCAAACGTGGCAGTTTTGTCTGGTGCGCGGATGCACAATTCCCGTTGGACAGGCTGCTCGACAGTGCGATGGATAGCACGGAACGCCAGCGATTTGAGCGCCACTGGCAGCAGCTCGCGTTGAATGACGACTGGGTACCGGTGCCCTTACACCCATGGCAGTGGCAGCAAAAAATCGCCCTGCACTTCCTACCACAATTAGCCGAAGGTGAATTGATCGAACTGGGTGAGTTTGGTGACCACTATCTGGCGCAACAATCATTACGTACCTTAACGAATGTCAGTCGCCGCGTGCCATTTGATATCAAATTGCCACTGACCATCTACAACACCTCTTGTTATCGCGGCATCCCCGGTAAATATATCAGCGCAGGTCCTGCGGCTTCGCATTGGTTACAGCAAGTCTTTGCACAAGACCCTACGCTACGGGCAAGCGGTGCTGAGATCCTCGGAGAACCCGCAGCCGGTTATATGATGCACCAGACCTATGCCACCTTGAGTAAAGCGCCCTATCGCTATCAGGAAATGCTCGGCGTGATTTGGCGAGAAAATCCGTCCTGCTATTTACAACCGGGCGAACAGGCAATTTTGATGGCAACCCTGATGGAAACCGATAATCAGGGGCATCCGTTGATTGCCGCCTATATTGCACGTTCGGGGCTGAGTGCCGAAGCCTGGTTAGAACAGATGTTTCGGGTGGTCGTGGTGCCAATGTACCACCTGATGTGTTGTTACGGTGTGGCACTGATCGCCCACGGCCAAAACATCACTTTGGTGATGAAAGACCACATACCGCAACGTGTGCTATTGAAAGACTTCCAGGGCGATATGCGCCTGGTTGATAAAGAGTTCCCGCAAGCGGCCTCACTGCCCAGTGTCGTGAAAGCCGTCACCGCACGCTTATCTGCCGACTACCTGATACACGACCTACAGACCGGGCATTTCGTCACCGTGCTGAGATTTATCTCACCACTGATGCATGTGTGTGGCATCAATGAACACCAATTCTATCAACTGCTGGCACAGGTACTGCAGCGCTACATGGCACAGCATCCAGACATGGCAGAGCGTTTTTCCCTATTTGATTTGTTTAAACCACAAATTATTCGTGTAGTCCTCAACCCGGTGAAACTCACCTATTCAGAGCAGGATGGTGGCAGTCGAATGTTGCCAAATTACTTGCAGGATCTGGATAACCCTCTTTATTTGGTCACCAAGGAGCTAGCCTAATGAATCAAACTTTAGATTTCATCGGCATTGGCATAGGCCCATTTAACCTCAGTATTGCCGCCCTCGGCAGCGAAGTTTCTGGCTTTAACAGCAAATTCTTTGAGCGTAAATCACACTTTACCTGGCACCCCGGCATGATGGTGCCAGATTGCCACATGCAGACCAGTTTTTTGAAAGATTTGGTCAGTGCGGTGTCGCCAACCAATCCCTATAGCTTCCTTAACTACTTAGTCCAAAGGAAGAAATTCTACCGATTCCTGACGACTGAGCACCGAACGGTTTCACGGGAAGAGTTTGCAGACTACCTCAGTTGGGCTGCCCATGGGTTAAGCTCGCTAGAGTTCAGCCAAGATATTCAGAGTGTGGATTTTGACGACCAGCAGCGCCATTTTGTCGTGACCACAACACGCAATGTCTACCATGCCCGCCATGTTTGTCTGGGGATCGGCAAACGTATCAAGTTGCCGGAATGTGTCGGCGAGCAAAACGATCGCTGTTTCCATGCCAGTGAAATGGCACTGCGCAATCCCGATCTGGCCGGTAAACGAGTCACCATCGTCGGTGGTGGTCAGAGTGGAGCTGACCTGTTCCTCAACATCTTCCGCGCTGAGTGGGGCCAACCGAAACAGTTAGATTGGATTTCACGCCGGAATAATTACAACGCACTGGATGAAGCCGCTTTTGCCAATGAGTACTTCACCCCGGAATACGTTGACGGTTTCTATACTCTGAACGACAACGCCAAGCAACATATGCTGGCTGAACAGAAAATGACGTCTGACGGCATTACCAGTGAGTCGCTACTGGCTATTTACCGTGCTATGTATCATCAGTTTGAGGTGTTACGTGAAAAGCCCTGGGCGCGCCTGCTCCCTAGCCGCTCACTGACAGCGATGCATCCGCAAGGTAACGGTTACCAATTAGTCACCCATCACCATCTCGATCAGGGCAAAGAAACCTTTGACAGCGACGTGACTATCTTCGCGACCGGTTATCAACAGGAACGTCCGGCATTCCTTAAACCACTGGCCAGCCGCCTGATGACCACTGCCGATTATCAATACCGCATGGCTCCCGACTTCACCCTCGATTGGCGAGGCCCACACGATAACTGCTTATTTGCAGTCAACGCCGGTATGCATAGCCACGGCATTGCAGAACCGCAGCTCAGCCTGATGGCTTGGCGATCGGCGCGTATTCTCAACCGGGTTTTAGGTCGTGAACAGTTCGATTTAACATCCACTCCGGCGGTGATCCAATGGCGCAGCCAGCCGCCGGCCGTTATCCCCCGCACAGATCCCCTCGTCCTTGAAACCGCAGGGGGGTTAGCTGCGCGCGCGAATCACTTGACTGAGTAAGCTCATCGGGATGTGTTTGCAGGCTGCCTGGCTGCAACTCCAATGAGTTTGGGTTTAGAACAATCGTTAAACCAACTTTAATTTTTAACATAACCTCTAATATGGGAAAAAGAGAATAACAATGAAACGCAGACACCTCTGGGTATTAAATCCGTGCCTGTTAGCTATGCTCGCGCCCGCAGCATGGGCAGAAGATCAAATGGTAGTTTCTGCCAGCCGCTCACACCGCAGCGTGGCCGAAATGGCACAAACCACCTGGGTGATTGAAGGTCAGGAACTCGAACAACAAGTTCAAGCTGGCAAGGAAATCAAAGATATTTTGGCGCAATTGATTCCTGGCATGGATGTTAGCAGTCAGGGCCGGACCAACTACGGCATGAATATGCGTGGCCGATCAATGATGGTAATGATCGATGGCGTGCGCCTGAACTCTTCACGCAGCGACAGCCGTCAGCTTGACGCCATAGATCCGTTTAATATTGGGCATATAGAAGTTATCTCCGGTGCCACTTCGCTTTACGGTGGCGGTAGCACTGGCGGCTTGATCAATATTGTGACCAAAAAAGGTCAGGAAGAAAAACAGGTCGAACTACAAGTTGGCGGCAAAACCGGTTTTAACAGCCATAACGATCACGATGAGAATATCGGGGCTGCGGTGAGCGGCGGGAATGAGCAAGCATTCGGTCGTTTTTCTGTTTCCTATCAACGTTATGGCGGCTGGTATGACGGTAAAGGCGATGAGGTGTTGATCGATAATACCCAGACCGGCCTGCAATATTCCGGCCGCCTTGATGTGATGGGCACAGGTACCTTCAACATTGATGACCATCAGCAATTGCAGTTGACCACCCAGTATTTCAACAGCGAATCCGATGGCAAACACGGATTATATCTGGGGGAAAACTTCTCGGCAGTGACGGGTACCGGCCAGGCATCTAACAGCGGCAATCTGAACTCAGATCGTATTCCAGGCACTGAGCGCCATCTCATCAACCTGCAATACTCCAATACCGACTTTTGGGGTCAGGATTTGGTAGCACAGGTGTTTTACCGTGATGAATCATTGACCTTTTATCCGTTCCCAACCCTGAACAAAGCAGGTACTGCGGTAACCAGTATCGGTGCATCACAGCAGAAAACCGATTTTTACGGCGGTAAACTGACGCTAAACAGTAAACCTATCGACAGCCTCACGCTGACTTATGGTGTCGACGTGGAGCATGAAAGCTTCAACGCCAATCAGCAGTTCTTCAATCTGGCACTGGCACAACAGTCTGGCGGGATGACCTTACAAAATGCCTACAATGTTGGCCGTTACCCAAGTTACACCACCACCAATCTCGCGCCGTTCCTGCAAACCAGCTATGACATCAACCCCATCTTTACCCTGAGTGGTGGCGTACGTTATCAATACACCGAGAACAAGGTTGATGATTTCGTTGGCTATGCGCAACAACAAGCTATTGCTAACGGCAGCGCGACCTCAGCAGATGCAGTGCCAGGCGGGAAAACGGATTACAACAACGTCCTGTTCAATGCCGGTTTGCTGGCGCATCTGGCACAAAGCCAGCAGACGTGGTTCAACTTCTCTCAAGGGTTTGAGATCCCCGATCTGGCGAAATATTACGGCTCCGGGACCTATCAGTTGGTCAACGGCCACTACCAACTGCAAAAAAGCGTCAACGTAAATGACTCCAAGCTGGAGGGTATTAAGGTTAATGCTTATGAATTGGGCTGGCGCTATACGGGTGATAACCTGCGTACTCAAATCGCCGGTTACTACTCTCTGTCTGACCAAACTATTGCCATCAACAAAACAGACATGACCATCAGTGTGTTGCCGGACAAACGCCGGATCTACGGGGTTGAAGGCGCGGCGGATTATTTCTTCGAAGACAGCGAATGGAGCACCGGAGCAACATTTAACCTGATTAAATCTGAGACCAAAACTGACGGCAAGTGGCAGAAACTCACTGTTGATACCGCCAGTCCGTCGAAAGCCACCGCTTATATTGGTTGGGCGCCGGGTGATTGGAACCTGCGAGTACAATCCCAGCAGACCTTCGATGTGTCAGACAGTAAAGGCCGTAAACTTGATGGTTATAACACGATTGATTTCCTGAGCAGCTACACCTTGCCAGTGGGTAAAATCAGCTTCAGCATCGAAAACCTGCTGGATAAAGAGTACACCACCGTTTGGGGCCAGCGCGCACCAATTCTGTATAGCCCCACCTACGGAGCACCTGATCTCTATACCTATAAAGGACGTGGCCGTACCTTTGGTGTGAACTACTCTGTGTTGTTCTAATCACGGGATAAAAACGGGCGTAAATATACAGTTACGCCCGTTTTTCACCTTAACGATAATAGACCGCGATATGCTGATCTTGTACTTTTTCGATACGGATTTTTATATCGAAAATCTCTTCAAGAATATTGGGTTGCATAATCTCTGCGGGTGCCCCTCGATAAATAACCTCACCATTCTTCATCGCAATAATGTGGTCAGAATATGCAGAAGCAAAATTGATATCGTGGATAACGAGAATAATGGTTTTGTGCAATTCATCTGCGGCACGCCGCAATTGTTTCATCATCGCAACGCAATGTTTCATATCTAAATTATTTAATGGCTCATCCAGCAGGATATATTTTGTATCCTGACAAAGCACCATTGCTACATAGGCGCGTTGCCGTTGCCCACCCGAAAGCTCATCAAGATAGCGATCCTTCAGCGGCACCAGATTAAGAAACTCCATCGCAGCATCAATATACTGACGGTCATTTTCGTTGAGCCGCCCTTTTGAATAGGGATAGCGCCCGAAGCCAACCAAATCTGCTACAGTCAGGCGGCTGGTGAAGTGATTTTCCTGACGTAAAACTGACAAAATAGTCGCCAGTTTATCGCCAGAGGTTTTTGCCACATCCAAACCATTAAACAGCACACTACCAATATCAGGCGCCAGCAACCGGCTCATAATCGACAATAACGTAGATTTGCCAGCACCGTTTGGTCCAATGATTGAAGTAACACCACCAGAAGGAATGCTCTCATTTATATTATTGAGAACCGCTGTATCCTGGTATTTTTTATTAATGTCATTAATTTCAATCATACCGGAGCCTTTTTTATTAAAAGATAAATAAACAGCGCACCACCGACAAACTCAATAACCACCGATAATGTCCCAGACATATTCAGTAAGCGCTCCAAAATCAATTGCCCACCAACCAATGTAATAGTTCCCAGCAGAAAAACACCGGGTAGCAAATATTGATGGCGGAATGAACCAACAATTGGATAAGCCAAATTAGCGATAAGCAAACCTAAAAATGTCAGCGGCCCCACCAGTGCTGTAGAGATGGCGACCAACAGCGAGACCAGCAGCAAAATAGTGGTTATCTTTTTCTGATAGGCAACGCCGAGATTAATTGCGGTATTTCGACCAAGCGCGATAATATCGAGGCAATGGCGCATGCGCCAAACAATAAGGCCCACAATCACAACTATCCCCGTAGAAACGGCAATAATCTCTGCGGGCGCTCGGGTAAAGGTGGCAAATACCCTCCCCTGCAATATGGCAAACTCCCCCGGCGAAAGAAGACGTTGCATCAGGCTCGATAGACTGCGGAACAACGTGCCACAAACCAAGCCAACCAGCAGCACCTTATGCAGATTGATCCCCACACCGGTCAGTAACCAACGGTAAAGAAACACCGAGAACAATAACAGCAGTGCCGACTCACAGAGAAATTTCCCCGTAATACCTAACACTCTGAAACCATTGGCATCAACAAAAAACACCAACATGGTCTGGATGAGAATAAACAGTGCTTCTAATCCCATCACTGATGGCGTCAAAATACGGTTATTGGTTACTGTTTGGAATAAGACAGTGGCAACTCCCGCAGCAAAGGCCACCAACAGCATGGTGGCTAGAATAAGACCGCGATGCACCAGAATATACTGGATGTTGCTCCCCAGATTAATTGTCATGAAGATGACAATCGCAGCGACGGCAATAATGCTCAACAGTAACAACCGCTTTGCCGGTATGCTTAATGCCCGATTTGCGCCCTGAAGCCAATTCTCTTTTGATGAATACTCATTAACCTGCATGGCGTTTTGTCCTAACAATTAATAATAGGAAAACCAGTGCACCAATCGCGCCCAGAATAACGCTGGCAGGGATTTCAAATGGGTAGCTAATTAATCGACCGATAATATCGCATAACACGACCAGACCACCGCCACAAAGACTCACCCAAGGTATGGTTCGGCGCAGGTTATCTCCCATCGCCATACTGACAATATTGGGTACAATCAAACCGAGAAAAGGAAGCACGCCAATCACGACCACAACCACGCCGCTGATGATGGCTATAATGGACATTCCCGTCAGCATAACACGTTGATAATTTAGCCCAACATTGACCGAGAAATCCCGCCCCATGCCTGCCACGGTAAAACGATCGGCGATTAGGCAGGCAATCAGCGTTAAGGCTCCCACTATCCACAACAACTCATAGCGACCCTGCAAGACACCCGAGAAATCACCAGACTCCCAACTGCCCAACGATTGCAGGAGATCAAACTCCATCGCCACAAAGGTTGTTACTGCACTAAATACAGCCCCCAGCATAATCCCGGTCAGCGGCACCATCAGCGCTGATTTCATCCGCATTCGCGCCAACAACATCATAAAAAGGGCAGTCCCCCCCATCGCGAATACCGTAGCCACCAACATTTTCACCATCACCGGAGCCGATGGACTGAAAACCATGACCAACAATAAACCAAGGCTGGCGGACTGGGTCGTACCCGCAATAGAAGGTTCGACAAAACGGTTCTGCGTCAGCATCTGCATGATGAGACCAGCAACACTCATGGCGCTGCCAGCAAGGACTAATGCCAGCGTCCGTGGCACCCGGCTAAGTATAAAGATGTCGCGCATATCGGGATCCGACCAGACATCAGCAAAAGTGACATGGCCGGCACCGATAAACAGGCTACAGATCATCAGGCCCAGTAAAATAACCAGGCCAACTAGAAAGCTAAGATTCTTCATCAGTGAAAATTACTGCGCTGGCGCTGATTTATCCAACACAGCACTGACCTTATCCATCAGTTTTGTATAACTCTGTACGCCACCGGCAATATAGAGCGAGGAGGAGTCGAGATAGATAACCTGATCATTCTGCCATGCTTTGGTTTTATGGATCAGTGGGTTATCAAGAATCTGTTGTGCCGATTGGCCTTCAGTACGCCCAATGGCATTGTCTCTATCCAGTACAAACAACCACTCAGGATTAGCATTGAGAATGAATTCAGAGGTCACTACATTCCCATGACTACCCGTTTGTTCGAAAGTGGCCGCAGGGGTGAAACCTAACTCATCAAACACAAAACCGAAACGGGAGCCAGGCGTGTAAGCTGACATTTTCCCGCCGCTGACCATCACTACCATGGCTGATCCGGCATTAGCTGATTTTTGCTTTATCTCATTTATCTGAGATGAGAATTTGCCCAGCAGTGCCTTCGCTTCTTCTTCTTTACCAAAGATAGAGGCCAGTTGCTCAGTACGCTGAGTCAGACTCTGGGTAAAGTGCTTGGTATCGACATCAAGTGCGATAGTCGGTGCGATAGCGCTAAGTTTGTCATAAGCATCATGAGCACGGCCACCGGCAATGATCAGGTCAGGTTTAGCCTGACTTAATGCCTCGTAATCGGGTTCAAATAATGTGCCAGCATTCAGGTATTCAGTGCCGCTGTATTTGGATAAAAATGCGGGTAGATGAGTACTGGTTTGCGGGACACCTGCCACCTTAATGTTCAGGGCATCGGCAGTATCGAGCACGGATGGGTTCAGTATGATGACTTTTTGCGGGTTTAGTGGAACCTGAGTGGTTCCTTGCGCATGCTCAATACTGATTTTGGCTGATTCTTCTGGCGCGGCAGATGAATCATCACACCCTGTCATCGCAACAGTTGCGGCCAGTAATGACGAAAATAAAGCTAGACGTAATTGCATTTTCTCTCCTGAAAAGTGGGGATGTAAATATCCTTGAGTGCTAACGCTAATGATTTGCATTACTAATGTCGGAATGATACCCATCTATGCATACGATGAACAGGTTCTGTCATCAAGCTTCTGATAAATTGACAGGATTAATAGATCGCTTAGATACATTTGGCAGGGTTAATACACAGAAGAAAAAATCGTAAC
>NZ_JAZGQE010000370.1:0-1361 GCF_048593885.1 Yersinia sp. 1252 StPb PI
CTAATGGGTTATATAATATTTCATTTTAAAATTATCGGTGGGGGCGATGTAAAACTCATTACTGCCCTGCTGTTGGCGCTCACCGCAGAACAATCACTAGATTTCATTATCTATACCGCCATTATGGGCGGAGTGGTAATGATAATAGGTATGTTGATTAACAAACGCGATATTCAACAGCGAGGAGTCCCCTATGCGGTTGCGATTACCTCGGGCTTTTTATTATCGCTATTCACCTAAAAAATAAAGACCCGTCAATTAAGTAATAATACAAGGTTATTTTAATGAATCGTAAGTTTCTTTTATTATTTTCAATCCTGATTGTCGCCATCGGGGCTGCCGGCATTATGATCAATACCAAGAATGATGAACATACACCCTATAATTTCATCGATTCAAATAAAGAAAAAGAAGTTGAGATTGTCCTGGCACAGTCAACACATGATCTCTCTTCAGGTACCCTACTGACTCAAAACGATTATGCACTAAAAGCCATCATGGTACCTGAATCAAGTGAATTAATAAAAAGCAACATGTCAGGAAAAACAGGCATCAACAGTCATTTACTGAAAGTAAACCTTGCAGCGGGTTCATATATTACAACAGCAGTTTTGGCTTCACCCGACAGTGATGAATTCAATTACCTTAACTTAAAAAAAGGGGAAGTCATTTATAAATTCAATATTAATCAGAACAATGGGTATTTGTTGGACACATTGCAGGTAGGTGATTCCCTCTCATTTCAATTAAGAGTGCTTGAGACAGACAAAAACAAAGGTATGAATAGTGGCACAGTGATTAACACGAAAGAGTTGAGCGATAAAAAAAGTCAAACCTTTTCGTTGAATGAAATCATTCCCGCAATGAGAGTAATAAGAATAAAAAAGTATTCGACAGACGAATTATCAGAAAAAAATAACAAAAATCAAAAGACTGAAGAGGTCGTAACTGGTTATATATCCGTCATCATTAAAAGGGAGGAACTAGACATCATTCATATTGCAGAAAAGTCGGGTGATATCGTTCTGGCGCCGAGTATAGTTACTGGCAATAATCAATCAACAAATATATATGACATTATACCTAAACTACGCATAACAAGAGAGCTAAGAGGATGAGAACACCCAGGCCAGAATATATCAGTTGGAATAAACTGTTTTTACTCTTCGCCATTGCAATCGGCCAAATAATTGTCAATCAGGCATATGCCAAGCCTGTTTACTTATCGTCAGGCGAATCATATATCATAAAGACAGAGGAGGAGATTGATACTGTTTTTGTCTCCGCCGCTGCGATTGCTGATTATGAACTGGTTGGTAAAAATAGCATTATTGTTTATGCAAAAAAAGAAGGAATAGCAG
>NZ_JAZGQE010000371.1:0-1352 GCF_048593885.1 Yersinia sp. 1252 StPb PI
AGCAGAGTTTATCTTATTTAATAAAGATAATCATCCAATGAAAAAAACTGCCGTCATGGTAAATGACATTATTACCTCAGCCTATCAGAGAATAAAAATTGAATATCCTGATAGCAACATAGAAATCAATAAAATTGGTAATGGCTATCTGCTAACGGGTAAAGCAGAGTCAGAAGAGGCGAAAGACACTATTGCAGCTATTGTCGGTGAAGCAATAAACAAGAAAAGAGAGAAGAATCGCGAAGATCAACATTTTAATAACCCTGATTACTTAGGGGTAATTAATAAGATTAAACTCCCTGAATCTAACCAGGTAAATGTGAAATTAACCATTGCTGAGGTGACTAAAGACTTTAGTGAGAATATAGGGGTAGATTGGAGCAGCATCAACGAAGCATCTGTTGGCTCCTTTCAGTTTTTAAAATTCAATGCCACCGGAATTAGCACATTAGTTCATGCCATTAATGATGATTCTATTGCTCGTGTTCTGGCCGAACCTAATCTATCGGTACTGTCCGGTGAAAGTGCCTCATTTTTAGTTGGTGGCGAAATACCAATGTTTAATACCACCCAAAACAGCACCGTAATTAAATACAAAACTTATGGTATCAAGCTAAACATTGCGGCCAAGGTAAATGAAAAAAATCGTATCCGCATTAGCATGGAAGAAGAGGTCAGTAGTGTAGATAAAGTATTTAACGTCGAAGGGGGTAATTCGTATCCTTCATTACGTACACGTAAGGCAGCGACCACATTAGAACTTGGTGATGGTGAAAGCTTTATTCTAGGTGGTTTGATCAGTAAATCAGAGCGGGAATCCCTTAAAAAGATCCCCTTCATTGGTGATATTCCTATATTAGGGGCATTTTTCCGCAATGCACAAACGCAAAAGAATCAAACCGAACTGGTGGTCGTCGCCACCGTCAGCCTGGTAAAGCCGGTTGCCGGAAAGGACGTAGAATTACCTGATTTTATGCACACATCAACACTGGAACGCTTATTTAATTTCACTCATATAATGGAAATAAAAAGAAAAAAAGTGGCTAAGGAATTCCTACGAAAAGGTGGTTTTATAAAATGAAACTATGGATAGTTGGCAGTATTATCTTTCTCTCCAGCGTTGCACACGCCTCATTTATTATCGAGCCAAATGAGAATGACCAGGCCTGTTCATTAGCTAAAAGAGACTTGTTAGCAACAGATAAAAATCAGTTATTATCTACACCTGTTTTGCAAAGAGATAATGAGCGACGATGCAAATATCAACTCAATGATTATCGGATATCCCGGGATAGCGAAGTAGGATGCGCATTAAATAAAAATAGAATTCTTTCAAAATCACGCAATCAAAG
>NZ_JAZGQE010000372.1:0-1311 GCF_048593885.1 Yersinia sp. 1252 StPb PI
TTTCTGGCGACAAAGCGAGCACTGACGTTCCTTGCACATGAGGAGATGGATTTCCACGATTACATCATTTGGTTCCCAGCAGAGTCGGGGCTGGAACCGGTGTATGTTTATCTAAGTACATCTAAAGGGTCATATCCTCATGGTTTCAAACATTACCCACCTAAGAATATGAAGTGGGACGATATTGTTAACTCGACTAAATCAGGTCCGGCAAAATTCAAACAAGGTGTTAATATCCCTGAAGTTGATCAAGAAGTTTGGTTGACAGGGATTTCAGTAACTAATGGTCAATCTTGGAAAGTTAAGGAATTTAGAGATGTTCAAGGTGCATATAAAGGAAAGGAAACTTGCTGGGTAGTAACTAAAGAATCGGGGGGTGTTATTCACTCTCATCCAATTGGTGAAACCGAATCTAGGAGATTAATAAAATGAACAAAGAATTAAAATTATTTGGTGACGTATTATATATAAGTAATGCTGAGTATATATATAATGATCTGCATTCTATTCAAAAAGATGATGGGTTGTCGGATGTTATTGACCTTCTTGATGAGGATCTACTACAGATAAAATATCTAAATGGCTCTATTGTTGATGTTGGTTGGTATCCTTCTTTTGACGAGAGTGGTTATTTTAAAGTTATGTCTATTAGACGTGATGACTGGGAGAATCCCATTTACTCTAGTACTTTAGGGTTTAACCTTAACCAGTTGTTGGAAGAAATTAAAATAGCCATATCAAAAATTTAGCTATTGGCCCACTTAATTTCTAAAGTGATAATATAAGCCGCCTTTCTGGCAGTTTATATTTTCATGATTTATAATTCTGTAATTAATGAGTCGGTTATATGATATAAATAGTTCTAAGTTCGGATGAGGAAATGTTAACTTTTCTATCTTAATACCTATGTATTTTATGGGGGTAAAATTTATTAAATTAATGCTATCCCGGCCCGAAAAAAATCTTGTAAGGTGTTAATCGTGGTTTAACACACCGCAGACAAACTCAGTATTAAACTCTATTAATCATAATATTCTCATGAAGGTAATGACGCACCTCGCTAATTAGCGGGGTGTTTTTATTTGTGGGTCTGGCAAAGCTAAAGAATAAAACTCATGACATTTAAATAATGTTAAGGAGGTGAAAAAGACAAATAGGTTTAGCAGTCAATATTCTCGTTAATTATAAAAACTTAAATAAGGAAATAAAGTATGGGAAAAGGACACAGTAATGTCATGGGTCAGGGCCGCCGTGGCTCAACTGATGGCGTCAAGGGCGTGCCGAGAGGGCTTAGTGCTGGAAATCCTAATA
>NZ_JAZGQE010000373.1:0-1305 GCF_048593885.1 Yersinia sp. 1252 StPb PI
ATCACTGTAACCTTTGTTGCCGATTTGCTGGGCAACATTACCCCACAGGTTAACTTTTTTATTGATTTGGCCTTCAATACCCACTTTTAATTCACCGATATTGGCGGCCCCATCTTGCTTCACTGTCACGTTATCCATAGTGACACCAAAGTCTTTAGTATTGTGGAGCCAGTTAGCTTCAATAAACGGCTGGAATATACGATCTTTGCCTTTATCCTGACTGCTATAGTCATTCATAAAGGCTTTCACATCCCATCCAGGTCACCACCGTCTGAACCACCCACGCCCAGGCTGTTGCTGCCGTCGGTTTTCTGCGTGTTGGCGGCACCGAGCAACAGCACATCACGCACCGCATCCAGGGTGGTATCGTCGCCTGCATGGCACGTTGCACTTCGCCACCGGTTCCTAAACCCGACTCGTTAAACGCCTGATTGTATGCCGTCTGGTATAACGACCAATTGAGTGACAATCACTAAACGATGATTCAGACATTAAAAGTCGTCACGTAACCCGTAATTTATTCAACGTCATACAAATCATACTGTCCTTAGCTTTGGTGACAGAATTTTCTGGGGTTCCGGCGTACAACCCCAAGAAAAGCCCCGATGGGAATGAAGTCTATCCCAAAACCCGCAAACTCTTTCAGCAGTTCGTCGCTATTGGCCTGCATCTTGGCTGAACACGCATCGGCACTTAACCCGGCGCAGTTCTGTGCTTTGAACTCTTCAACAGCGGCAACCAGCTCTTTTTGTGCATTCTGGTATTTCTGTTCCTGAGTCACACCAGAGGTTTTATTATCAATAATGTCATGGAGTGAGTTATTCTCCACAACAATACTTACCTACTGAAAACTACAGGCACTCTTTTCGACAATAGGAAATATGGTATCCAGGCTACTACCCCAATAATGCTACCTACTAATGTGCGAATATCTGTTTTTGTTGGAATGGCTTCATAATAAATAACTGGGAAGACAACAACAACTAATGCATAAAACAACCCGAAAATATAATAAACAATCATTACTTTTTTTGTTTTCATATGACGTCGAAAGAAAAACCATGCCGCTGAAAGTGTAATGATGATATTTATCATTAAAACCGATAACAAACACACTCCGTAAACTGTCACTTCTTCTGAGGAATTATAAGTACTAATGAATAATGAAAAAACAACATATAAACTCAGAAAACCACTGACCATATTACCTATAAGCCCTAAAGCAGGGAGGTATAAAATGCCGTTTATTTTTTTAGCCTCCTTATTCTCACAGTTAGTACACAAACCAGACTCTTTATTTTCCTC
>NZ_JAZGQE010000374.1:0-1305 GCF_048593885.1 Yersinia sp. 1252 StPb PI
CATATAGTCAAAATCGTATTTTAAATTATCATTATTATTCAGTAAAAAATAAACTCCAAAATCATCACTTTCCAAAAGCCCCTTCCCTATTTGGAAGGAAACACCTTGGTAATCATTTGAAATAAAATTTCCATATGTTATCGCGTGAGATATATCATCTTCAAGTTTTTCTATTACTTGGTGTATTCTATATAATACTTTTGCCTTACTACTCGCGGCGGCACTTCCTTGCGCAATAACAATAACAGCCTGATAGATAGTTAAACTCATCATGGTAAAAATAATAACGGCAAGTAGTACCTCTAACAATGTAAAGCCATAAGATAAACGTTTACTCATTAGTAATCCGGTAGCTTTGCACTATATAATTAGGATGTTCGTTATTTTCCTGACTACGAATTTCAACGATAACTTCACGATATCCTTTACTATGATTATATACTTCTTTCGTTTGCCAATACCAAAATTGGTTAAGCATAAAATGACGTCCCTTCGCCCAATCTCCGATTTGTGTAACACTCATTATTTTAATTTCAGCTAAAACGTTATCTGCAACCCAAGAAGATGCCATTTTATCTTCTAACGCTTTGGTCCAGATTAATTGTTCACTAATATTTTTCATAATGCTGATACCAGCAATAGCAAAAATAGCTAATGAGACCATAACCTCTAATAATGTAAAACCTGTATAATATCGCAAGTAATTACCTATGTGTTGTCGGGACTCAAGTTACTACGTATATCTTTTTTAATTATGATGATACACTCCAGTTGCCAATATCATCTTCATTACCTATTTCTCTATCCGGTCCCGCAGAAAATATATCTATCTCTCCATTCTTACCGGGATTACTCATTCGGTAAGCGTTTCCCCACGGATCTTGCGGTAATCGCCGAATATAACCATATTGAGGATAAATTCTCGGGATGGGTACCTCTGTTGGTTTGACAACCAATGAATTAATACCTTGTAACTCTGTAGGGTAATGGCCATTATCCAATTTATACATGTCCAATGCATTTTCTAAAGCAACAATATCGCTTAATGTCTTTTGCCGGTCAGCCCGGTTTTTATTAGACATCAGACTGGGTATCGTTAAGCTAGCCAAAACACCCAAAATCATGATAACCACCATAATTTCCAGCAATGTAAATCCATCCGATTTCGTCTCCTTCATTATCCCTCCTCGATATATATTATGAAATTAGGCTGTTAATCTGCAATATTGGTTGAAATATTGACAAAACAATAAAAAATATAAATGCAGCCATGAAAACCATTATTGCTGGTTCTAGTATTGTTAT
>NZ_JAZGQE010000375.1:0-1289 GCF_048593885.1 Yersinia sp. 1252 StPb PI
CTAAATAGAGATGGTTATTATGAATAAGTTTATACTGGTTGGACTTACCAGTCTTTTATCATTGCCTGTATTCGCTGAAGTGTCCTGGGAGACCCCGCAAGGGAATCTGAAATTATACGGTGATGTTGAGATTAATATGGATGCTGCCAGTAAAAGTGGGCAGCTCACTTCTCTACGCACCAGTGCAAATAAAGACTGGAAAGCGGGGAGCAGAGAGCAATGGGATATTAATGGCAGAATACTGATCGGTCTGGATGGTTATCGACGTATGAGTAATGGCAATTTCGCGGGTTTCACTGTACAGCCACTGGCTGATATTGGTGGTCATATGAACCTCGATGATGCAGCCTTCTTCTTTGGTCATGAGAAAGATTGGAAGGTGAAAGTCGGTCGCTTTGAAGCCTATGATATGTTCCCACTGAATCAGGATACGTTTGTCCAACACTCAGGTAATACTGCGAATGATCTTTACAGTGATGGCTATGGTTACATCTATATGATGAAAGAAGGCCGTGGGCGCAGCAACAATGGGGGTAACTTCCTGGTCAGTAAAACTCTGGGTAACTGGTATTTTGAAGTTAACACCATTCTAAAAGACGGAACCACGTTATTTGCCAATAATACTTATCATGGTAATACGCTGGAAAATGAAAAAAATGTGGCATATGTTCGTCCGGTGATTTCGTGGAAACAAGATAGCCTTTCTGCGGCTATAGCAATGGAAAGTAACGTTATCAGTAATGCCTATGGTTATCGTGATGATCAGGGCCAGTTTCAGGACCAATCGAAACGTAATGGCTATGGGGCAACATTCACTTGGAATAATCAGGATAAAGATCCTGAGAATGGTATTGTCGCTAATCTGAGCTCAGCTTATATGGATGCAACCAATGAGAAGAACTTCAGTGCCGGGGCTAATATCTTATGGCGAAATTTTGAAATTGGTTATATTTACGCACACAATGATATCGAATATTTCAACAGTGCAAATGCAGGGGTAGTTACCTCTGGGATATTAACCTCGCCTGATAAATATGATGTTCACACGATCCACACCTCCTATAAAATTGCCAATATCATGGATATGAATAACTTTAATTTATACCTTGGTGCTTACTGGTCTAAATTGGAAGTGTCACCTGATAATAAAGTGGTTAATGCTGAAAACGATGACCGCTATGGTGTCCGTGCCAGATTTAAATATTTCTTCTAATAGATTACTGGCGACCACATGAATTAAATTGGTTATTTAATAATTTACTCAGATTAAATTTCACTTAAATAAATGC
>NZ_JAZGQE010000376.1:0-1288 GCF_048593885.1 Yersinia sp. 1252 StPb PI
ATATTTATTTTTGGTTACTAATTTCTCATCTTGCTGCTGAGGGACAATATTCTCGATAATAATTTCATCAACTTCATCTTCAGGGTCAATATCGACTTCGCATTCTGCAACTTTAGTGACCGTAAAGATAAACCCTTTTCCTCTTACAGTCGTGATGGCTTCACCAGACAACCCGATATCTTGCAATGCTTTACGTAATAATGAAATATTTTGATACAGTGTGTTCGGTGTGACATTCACACCATTATCACCCCAAGCAATTGAATACAAATCACTTTGCGATATTATCAAACCAACTCTATTAACAAACGCCTCTAGTAATTGTGCTGTTGGCACGTTGATCTTAATGCGAGCGCCACCCAAAGAGGATGAGAGGATACCACTTTCAGGGTAAAATGTAATATTATCATTTATAGTATAACATTTACTCATGCCAATTATTTCCAATGATACGTATCAAAAATTTATTATAGATAGTCAGCAATAATAATCAATAAAAGAGAACATTGCGATGGCAAATCTACCAAGGGTTAGCAGTTCGTCACAAAGGTTAATCTGACTCGAATTGACAATATCAGATTAAGTAAGATACGACCCATTGAGAGTATTGTGCAGTACCTCTCTGCTAAGACTACTTTTTTTCACAGTAAACAGAATGAGTAGCGACAGATGAAATGCAACTTGAACTTACATTTCGTTTCCAGGGTTGAAGAACGACGAGCCAGGATTCTCATCACAATTTTAAATATTACATACCATAACGACTCGAGCAATATAGCAGTTAAATGACATGTGCTATCTAAAGTAAGAACTGTTTGTAAAAATTAAAACCATCAACAATTGTACTCATCAGCAAGTCTACCGTGGCGAGCAATATATAAATGGAATGCTTTTTGTAGATATCCCATAATAGCCCTCCTCTTTTTTCGAGAACGTAATTTGCATTTTTCTATTTGGTGTGGTGTAGAACTCATGGATCATGATTTCATTAATCAAAGTATCATCAATACTATTTACCTCGCTAGCCCAATTATTTACTGACCTTAATAAGAGTATATCATTAATCGAGTAGACGTAAAAAATAATCCTGCGACTAATCACCCCTATACTCTTATGATCCTTATAAAGCTTACCATCAATAGAAACAATACCATTAGTAGAATTGACTGAAAAATCAATGTTAACATTGGCAACCATACCAGGTACATTACTGTGAATGATGACTTCAGCATTACATTTTATTACATTTAATCCTCTCTCTTTTTCATCATTACTGCCTCTTAAAAAG
>NZ_JAZGQE010000377.1:0-1280 GCF_048593885.1 Yersinia sp. 1252 StPb PI
CTAGAACTAGGAGTTAATCACTTTCATATTATACCTAATGGCTCGATGAATTTTAATTTTTCTGTTGAGAAAGGGTTACCGTGGTTAGATTTTTCTAACAATAAACATGCTCAGAACCGTGATTTTACCAAGAGTAAAATGATAATTAACTTAAATAGACGTTTTCATCTATTTGACTCACCTTATCAGATCAATAGTTCATTAGTTGGAGAATATAGTCGAAAACCACTGATGGCTTCAGAACGGTTAAGTCTAACTGATCGTAATGCCGTACGTGGATTTAGCGGTGGAGCGCTGTCTGGCGATAGTGGTTGGTATCTAAAGAATACGTTGTCGCGTTATTTTTGGCTGGGAGAAACGACAGTAATACCAAGAGTGGGTGTTGATAGTGGCCGTGTTTTATCACATGGCAGTAAGCAAGGTTGGCAAAGTAATGTTGGCCTGAGTGCGGGCCTGGCATTGTATTATAAAAGTATACAATTGGATTTGGAAGCCAGTTGCGGTTTTTGGTTATCAGATAATAATAAAAGAAGTGAGCCTGTCCAGTATTTATTAAAGTCGAGTTATACGTTTTAGTTTTATCTCACTATACCTATAGTACTTGAAGTTGCATGTGCATTGGCTGCCTTGATTTAGCTCAGTCACTTATTGATGTAAGTTTCTGGGGAGTCGCTCAGTTGCCGCCTTCCTGCAATTCAAATTATTTAGGGTATATATAAACCACTAAATTAGGATATTTAAATGAAAACAAAACAATTCACACTCTCATCGGGTGGTAAACTGGCTGTCTTGATATCGATGATTCTCACCCCGGTATCAATAAGTTATGCTGCAGGAATAGAAGCAGCAGGAGAGAAGGCTAATCGCCCTGAAATTAGTCATTTGGACAATGGTGCTGTGCTAATAAATATCGCCCCACCGTCTGAATCGGGGTTATCTCACAACCAATATCAAGACTTTAACGTAGATAAGCCAGGAGCGGTATTTAATAACTCAATACAAAATACAAATTACGATAAGGAAAGCATTGCTGCTAATCCAAACCTGACTACGGGAGGGCGTGGAGCTGAAGTGATTTTAAATGAAGTTGTTGGTGATAATCCTTCCATTCTGCTTGGCCGTCAACATTTGGTAGGCGCTGACGCGGATTATATCCTGGCAAATCCCAATGGAGTTACCTGTGATGGTTGTAGCTTTGACCCTAACTTCAATAAAGTTACCTTGGGGGCCGGTAATGTAATAATGGTTGATGACGGAAAATATGGGAGCCTAATGACTAC
>NZ_JAZGQE010000378.1:0-1278 GCF_048593885.1 Yersinia sp. 1252 StPb PI
CAGAATATAGCAATACAGCGGCACTTGTTCCTTACAATGTATATGCTACTTCAGCCTTTGAATTTGACTGGGACTCCTCAGCAATTCTTAAGCAAGCAGTGCTTAAAGGCATATCATTCATTCCTTATGTCGGTGATTACTTATCCTCTATTATTGATTTCTTTTGGAAAGACCAAGAGAGGGATATCTGGCAGGAAATTTTGGGTCGGGTACAGCAACTTATTGAAGAGAATGTGCTTAAGGCTATTAAAGGCATTCTATTGGGTGATATTGCCGAACTTAAGGGGAAGATTGCCTCCGTAGTTGCAGCTTTGCAGGATCATCCTGGTACACCTGAAGCCAAAAGTCTATTTATGAGCGTATCGGTACATTTGGACAGCGTACAACGCAAGTTTACTACTTTTGATCACAAAACTAACTATCATATTTTGCCGATGTATTCAGCAACCGCGTTAATGCAAATAATGTACTGGACTATGGGCATTGAGCGTAAAGACGATATTGGACTGAACAGTAATGAAGTTGGGCAACTTCAACGAAATATTGATCTATTGCTTAAACATGTCGAAGGCTATATCCAAGGGATTTACGATACAGAATTAGAGATCCAATACAACGACTCTGCACCTAATACTGTAGCTAACAATGTTATGTATGTACATGGCTACTGTCGGGTACATGGCTTGGAGTACACCGAGATCATTCAAAATATCCAGAAAAATGGAAGCAATACAAAGGGACTGTATTTAAAAACACTGAGTTATTCGACCTTCTTTGGCTGGCCAACCAGTCATGCACGAATTCTTGCATTAAAAGACGAAATTAATATGCCGGAGCCATTTAAGCCAAAATTAATAAATGGCCGTATAAACCAAATCAAGTCAGTTAAAGGTTTTATTCAACGTATCGGAGGCGCTTTACGGGTAGGTGGATTAGAAGTTACCTTTGAAAATGGTAATAAGTATCAACAAGGAACTGTTACCGGTGAATCTAGTTCAATTGACCTCAATGGGGGTGTCATTGAGACAATAGAAACCTGGGGTAATGGTGCTATTGACGAAGCCAAATTTACCCTAAGCGACGGACGTATCTTAACTGTTGGTCAGCGCTATTCAACAAACTACAGAAAGTTTGCACTCGAGGGGAAATATATTTCTGGTATTTTTATTGCCAGCGATCGAAGTGAACTCGCCGGTCAAGCTGCAAATATTTGTGTTTCTTATCACCAAAAACAGTGAAATAAATAATTTAATCTATATAAAGCTGCATTTTTGCAGC
>NZ_JAZGQE010000379.1:0-1277 GCF_048593885.1 Yersinia sp. 1252 StPb PI
CGTGGAAGACATTGTTATTGTAGGTGCCAAGAGAACAGCCATAGGTTCATTTCAGGGCGGACTGTCTACTGTCCCGGCTACTGAATTAGGTACTACCGTTATAAAAGACTTACTATGTACCTATAAGATTAAAGCTGAAGATATTGACCAAGTTATTATGGGGCAAGTATTAACCGCGGGTTGTGGTCAAAACCCTGCACGTCAGGCTGCATTAAATGCTGGTCTGCCAAATGATGTTTGTGCGCTAACTATTAATAAAGTCTGTGGGTCAGGACTTATTGCAATACAATTGGCTGCTCAGGCTATCCGCAATGGAGATGCTGAAATAATTATTGCCGGAGGGCAAGAGAATATGTCTCTGTCACCACATATTTTATTGTCCTCACGTCAAGGAACTCGTGTTGGTAATAGTAATATCGTTGATTCAATGGTTAATGACGGATTAACGGATGCCTATAAGGGCTATCATATGGGGATCACCGCTGAAAATGTTGCTAGTCAATATAATATTTCGCGTGAGGACCAAGATACATACTCAATACTGTCTCATCGCAAGGCACTGACAGCAATTGAAGAAGGGAAATTCAAAGCTGAGATATCACCTGTTATCGTAATGCATAAAAAAGGCTCACAGGTTATTGATACTGATGAAGGGCCAAGAGTAACTGAGCCTGGCAGGCTAGCAAAGTTAAAACCCGCATTTGATTCTCAAGGAACAGTAACGGCTGGCAATGCATCTTCATTAAATGATGGTGCCGCTGCAGTCATTGTTTGTAGTGCCAGTAAAGCCAAAGAACTGGGGTTGATACCTTTGGTGAAAATTTCTGCTTTCGCTAATACAGGTATTTGTCCCTCAATCATGGGTGTTGCACCCATTGCAGCAATTACTCAGTGTTTGGATAAGATCAATAAAGATATTTCTCAGATAGATCTCTTTGAATGTAATGAAGCTTTTGCTGCACAGTCGTTAGCCATTAAAAGGGCATTAGCTATCCCGAAAGAGAAGATCAATATTAATGGTGGTGCGATTGCCTTAGGACATCCGATTGGTGCTTCAGGTTGCCGCATTTTGGTTTCACTTATCTATCAACTGAGTGCTCGTAATCTAAAAAATGGAATCGCGGCGTTGTGTGTCGGTGGTGGTGAAGGTTTAGCAATGGCAGTGACACGATTATAGCTACATATATTAAATATCTTTCTGCCTTGATTTTATATTAGAGACTCTTATCTAAGTGAATCGCTGAATCTAAATCTGACTATTGTAGTGAGTTATTATA
>NZ_JAZGQE010000037.1:0-34284 GCF_048593885.1 Yersinia sp. 1252 StPb PI
AATTATTTAGGGTATAGGTTAATAACTATTTAATTAATAACAATATTTATGGGAGCGGGTCAATGCGTAAATGGGGTGTAGGTCTGTCATTACTGCTGCTGGCATCAGGTGCCATGGCAAAAGATATCCAACTACTGAATGTGTCATATGATCCGACACGTGAATTCTATCAGGAATATAACCAGGCATTCAGTAAGCATTGGCAACAGCAAACCGGTGATAAGGTGACGGTGCGTCAATCACATGGCGGTTCCGGTAAGCAGGCGACCTCGGTTATTAATGGTATTGAAGCTGATGTGGTGACATTAGCACTGGCATATGATGTCGATGCTATTGCTGAGCGTGGTCGTATTGATAAAAACTGGATTAAGCGCCTGCCTGATAACTCTGCGCCGTATACCTCAACTATCGTGTTCCTGGTGCGTAAAGGGAACCCGAAACAGATTCATGACTGGTCAGATTTAGTGAAACCAGGAATTTCGGTCATTACACCTAATCCGAAAACCTCGGGTGGCGCGCGTTGGAACTATCTGGCGGCATGGGGTTATGCGTTAGAACACAACAATAATGATCAGGCTAAAGCGCAGGAATTCGTTAAAACGCTGTATAAGAATGTGGAAGTGTTGGACTCAGGCGCGCGTGGTGCCACGAATACCTTTGTTGAGCGCGGTATTGGCGATGTGCTGATTGCCTGGGAGAACGAAGCTCTGCTGGCGGTGAATGAAGTAGGTAAAGACAAGTTTGATATCATCACGCCAAGTGTCTCTATTTTGGCTGAACCGACGGTATCTGTAGTGGATAAAGTGGTTGATAAGCGTGGTACCCGGGAAGTGGCGGATGCTTACTTAACATACCTCTATTCGCCAGAAGGCCAGACTATTGCTGCCAAGAATTACTATCGGCCACGGGATCCGGCAGTGGCGGCTAAATTCGCCAACGAGTTCCCGAAATTGAAGTTGTTTACTATCGATGAAGTGTTCGGTGGCTGGACGAAAGCACAGCAGACACATTTCGCCACTGGTGGCATATTTGACGAAATAAGTAAGCGATAACCGTTTTATCTAACCGGACGTCCGTAAGTTAGTTTTGCGGGCGTTTTGTTATATTGGCTGTATTAATTCCGTATTTGTTTTCATAAATGTTTCCTTTTTTACAGATAAAAACGCTCCGATTCGCCAACTGGTACTGAATGCGTTATTTAGTCAGATAAGCTAATAAGGCTGGGTAATTTATAGGGGCATATATGATTACTAATACGATTTCTACTGTGGGTTCACAAAATACTCAATATTCGGCTTCAAGCTCAGAACCAAGCTTAACAAGAGGGAGTGGCGCTTTATCATTACGAGTGGACAATGAGTCAGCTGATGATTCATTCGAAGTTATACAACAACAACCAGTCATACAAGACAATAACTATACCTGTATATCCCCCAAAGTAATAGAAAACAGGAAAGATCCCGAAGGGATAAAGCCTGAGAACTTTTCCCGCTTTGGCACCATAAAAGAGTACTTAGAAAACTATTTATTAAACAAAGTCAATTGCGACGGTAAACCACCACTATTGTTACGGCCTTTGGCGGCTTTGCTTGCGTTATTGGGTATCCATGGTTTTGGTCAAACTAATTGTGCCTCTTGTGCAACAGCCTTTGCTGAGACATTCGAGAAGAATAATGTATATCTTGCAATGCCAGAATTGAGAGGAGCGGATGTAAAGGGAAAAATGGGGCTACCAACTGAAAGTTGCTGTTCTGTTACTGAACTGATTTCTGAGTTACGAAAATCTCAGCCTGATGATGCATTAAACGGCATCCTTGTTATCTATCGACCAGCCTTATGGCGCTTCTTACCAGGGGCGACACAAGGCCATGTCTGTAATGTGATTAAATTTAAAGACAGTAAACTGATTCATTTTTTTGATACGCAGAAAAAGACTTATGTTGAATGTGATCTTGATAATATTGCAGGAAAATGCGCGGAGATAAGCAAATTTCTCGGCTCGATAGGTGATGGTGGAATTGAACTGTATAAAACAGCATTTCACGAAGATATCAATAAAAAAGCCGGAACATTATATGCCCAGCTTAATCAGTAGCTTAAAACCTAAATCAGGCTTTTTTAGCTTTCGCTGCTGCTTTCACGATAACCGCAAAAGCATCTGCTTTCAGTGATGCGCCGCCAACCAGTGCGCCATCGATATCAGGCTGGGTGAACAGCTCTGCTGCGTTTTTGTCGTTAACAGAACCGCCGTACTGAATGATAACTTGTGCTGCAACCGCGGCATCTTGTTTCGCGATATGGTCACGGATGAATTTATGAACTGCCTGAGCCTGTGCCGGAGTGGCTGATTTGCCAGTACCGATTGCCCAAATTGGTTCATAAGCAATGACTGCGCCTTCGAACGCTTTTACGCCCAAAGTAGTCAGCACCGCATCCAGTTGTTTGGCGCAGACTGCTTCAGTTTGGCCCGCTTCGTTTTCTGCTTCGGATTCACCGATACACAAAACAGGGATCAGACCGGCTTCTTTCAGAACGCCAAATTTCTTGGCGATGAATTCATCACTTTCTTTGTGATAAGTACGGCGCTCAGAGTGACCGATGATGATGTACTGTGCACCGATATCTTTCAGCATGTCAGCAGAGGTTTCACCAGTAAATGCGCCAGACAGGTTCACATCAACATTCTGTGCACCCAGAGAGATGCGGCTACCTGCCAACTCGTGCTTAGCTTGATTCAGATAGATAGTCGGTGGGGCAATAGCAACACCACAACCGTCAACGGTGCTCAGTTCTGTACGCAGGCCAGCGATAAGCTCTTTGACCATGTTAGTGCTACCGTTCAGCTTCCAGTTACCCATAACTAATGGATGACGCATGTTTCTTCCTCCAACAAGGGGACGCGAGGGTCAATAATAATGACTGCCCGACAGGCAGTTTACCTGTCCAACAGTATAGAGATGATTAGTGGCAATGGCTTTGCTTTTCGTCATTAATTGCGGCAAGACTATGCTTCAGATAGTGACAGCTTAATCGGTTCAACAGCGAAAGTTAGCCCTTTTTCGCCGTTATCCGCTACCACATAGCGAATTGCGCCAACGGGATGGGCATAGAAAGGCGAACCTTTACCTTGTGTCAGCAGTTGCTGCACATTATCGAGACTTTGCTGGAGCGTGAGTGTGGGCTCAAACTGGCGCATCAGGGCTGCCATATAATTGACAGCCACTAGTCGGGCCGCTTTCTCTTCACTCCCTTTTATCGGCAAATAGGTAATTTGTAAGGTCTTAATCTTACCGGTACCTTTTTCCAGTGCGGTCGAAGCATAGAGATTCTCATTAATCTTACTGGCAGCCCGAGTCAGTGGGGGCAGATCATCTTTTACTGTAATCGCATGAAACTCACTGAGAGGCAGTGTTGGGTTCGTGCGGTTATAGCTTTCACGGAATTTGACCAGTGTTAAATCAAAAGTCGGCGCGCCAGAAAGTAGATAAGGCGCGGTCGGCTGAGCCTCTTCCGTTGGCTGACCGCTGTCGTCTGCGGGGTCGGCATGAGCGCGGCTAACTGTTGCTATTAGCAGCAGTATTGCCAGTATCGCGACTCTCTCTTTTCTCATGACTTATGCCGTCGTTAGAAGTGTGTGTAGGGGATTAAAGCGGTAATTGAGGGTGATTGTCAAAATTCACTGCAAAGATTATAGGTTAGTTGCGGCATTGGGGTACTCTATTGAGTATATATCAACTGTAAATTATATCAGGTAAATGGATCGGTTCATTGATGACAATACAGCAGTGGTGTTTCTCGTTTAAAGGCCGTATCGGGCGGCGGGACTTTTGGATCTGGATTGGTTTGTGGCTGTTGGCAATGCTGGTTGTTTTTACGCTGGCAGGTAAGGATTGGTTACCTATTCAGACTGCGGCTTTTGCGATTGTTTTTTTGCTGTGGCCAACGGCGGCAGTGGTGGTTAAACGGCTTCATGACCGTAATAAAGCCGGTTGGTGGGCATTTTTGGTGGTACTGGCCTGGATGCTGATGGCCGGTAATTGGCAGATGTTGGCACCTATCTGGCAGTGGGGGGTTGGGCGTTTCATCCCTACGCTTATTATCGTCATGATGTTTATTGATTGTGGTGCTTTTGTCGGTACCGAGGGGAATAACCGTTTTGGCCCTGAAGCGGTACCCGTGAAATATTTGGCGGAGAAGGCGCAATAACACCTGCACCTTGCTATCTAAAGTGAACCAAGGGCAACATGCCAACCCTTGGTTCACTTTTTATTACCAATATTGCTCGCTGGTCATATGCCCCGGTTTACGGCGCAAATGTTTTCGCATCTCGCGCTGCTCTTTCAGCAACTGCTGAGTATCTCGCACCATCTGCGGGTTACCGCATAGCATTACATGGCTGTCATGCGCGTCAATTTTCAGGCCGACAGCCGCTTCCAGTGAGCCATTCTCAATCAATGCCGGAACTCTGCCTGTCAATGAACCGTGGGACTCCTCACGGCTCACCACTGTTTGGATACGTAACTTGCCGTTGTAGCGCTGTTCAAGTTGTTGCATCAGTGGCAGGTAGCTGAGGTCACGGGCGAAACGTGCCGCATGGACCAACACCAGATTTTGGAAGCGTTCTAAATCACGCCCTTCCTGTAAAATTGACAGATAGGGGCCAATCGCGGTGCCGGTGGCTAGCATCCACAAGGTATCGCAATCGGGGATCTCTTCTAGCACAAAGAAGCCCGCCGCTTGCTTGGTGACCATCACTTCACCGCCTACGGGCAACTGGTCCAGCCGTGGGCTGAGTTTGCCTTCCGGTACTGTGACCAGATAAAACTCCAGATTTTCGTCGCTCGGTGCATTGACATACGAATAAGCCCGTTGCACTCGCTCACCATTAATATCTAACGCCAGCTTGGCAAATTGACCGGCAGTAAAGGGGTCAATTGGCGCATTGACCCGAATACTAAACAGAGAATCTGTCCAGCGTTCGATGTGAGTAATCTTGCCACTAACCCATTCAGCCATAATTCTTTTCCCGTCATATGCTTATCTGAAGTGATGCCTAAAGCGATGGCGATATTTTATGGTATCTAGCTGAAAAGTATTATCGATTAAATGTTATGTCCTGTTTTATCTACTGGAGAATACCGGTCCCTGCCGAGATGGACAGTTTACTTTACGCCCATGGTGTTTTTATCTGCCAGTTGGCTGTTTAGCAATATGTCGTGCTGGCTCGCTAAAATTCCTAGATTTGTTAGCTTATGCGCCAATAGTGAGGTGTGTCACTTTTTCAATATCAATGTGGCACGTAGTCCGGCTAATAGACTAGTTAAGACAATGAGAAAAATAGAAAATTTCCACCTGCTGGTTATGTTGATCCTCCTGGTTGCCGTTGGTCAGATGGCACAAACCATTTATGTGCCGGTTATCTCGGATATCGCCCGTGATTTATCGGTTCGCACCGGAGTGGTGCAGCGCGTGATGGCAGCGTATCTATTGACCTATGGTTTTTCACAATTGATTTATGGCCCGCTATCAGACCGGGTTGGTCGCCGGCCAGTGATTCTGGTCGGTATGATGATATTCATGTTGGGCGCGCTTGGGGCTTGGCTGGCGGATAGCCTGACCATGTTGGTTGCTGCCAGCGCTTTGCAGGGGATGGGGACGGGAGTTGCAGGTGTGATGGCACGCACCATGCCACGGGATTTATATGCCGGTACGGTGCTACGTTACGCCAACAGCATGTTAAATATGGGTATTTTAGTCAGCCCTTTAATGGCACCGGTTATCGGCGGAGTGCTGGCCAGTCTATTTGGCTGGCGCGCTTGCTATGCGTTCTTGCTATTTCTGTGTGGTGGTGTGGCGTTTTGTATGTTCCGCTGGTTGCCGGAGACTCGGCCACAGCAAACTGAAAAGCGGCGAATGTTGGCCAGCTTCCGCCTGTTACTCTCTGACCGGGCCTTTAGCTGCTATTTAATCATGTTGATTGGAGCGTTGGCCGGGATTGCCGTATTTGAAGCCAGTGCCGGCGTGTTGATGGGGGGTGTGCTGGGGCTGAGCGGTATGATGGTCAGTATTCTGTTTATTCTGCCGATCCCCGCCGCATTTTTCGGTGCATGGTATGCCGGGCGCGAGGGTAAAACCTTTCACAGCCTGATGTGGCATTCGGTTATTAGTTGCTTGCTGGCCGGGTTGATGATGTGGATCCCTGGTTGGTTCGGCATCATGAATATCTGGACGCTGGTGATACCGGCAGCGTTGTTCTTCTTTGGTGCCGGAATGCTGTTCCCACTGGCAACTACCGGTGCCATGGAGCCGTTTCCATACCTGGCCGGTGCGGCAGGGGCATTAGTGGGGGGATTGCAGAATATGGGATCAGGATTGGCTACCTGGTTGTCAGCTATGCTGCCACAAACCGGGCAATTTAGTTTGGGGCTACTGATGTTTGCCATGGCAATTCTGATTTTGCTGTGCTGGTGGCCGTTATCTCATCGGATGCAACCACAAGAGCATCATGCTTAAGTCGGCAGATAAAAACGGGTACTGATTTAATGCGGTACCCGTTTTATTTTTTGCTCAAAGAGGACGAAAAAGATTCACGGGGCGGTTTACAGCAAGAACTCGTGTAAGGCTGAGTCTTTGCGATCAAGAAAATGGGTCGAACGGATACGGCGGATAGTGCGGGATTTACCCCGGATCAGCAGTGTCTCAGTGGTCGCCATGTTGCCTTTACGATAAATCCCTTCCAGCAAGTCGCCTTTGGTAATACCGGTTGCAGAGAAAATCACATTGTCATTACGGGCCATATCCCCCAATAACAGCACCTTACCTGCTTCAATACCCATGGATTTGCAACGTATCAATTCTTGTTCACCCATACGGCGGTTATCTTCGTTATCGCCCTTAACTTGATGGCGTGGCAACAAGCGGCCTTGCATATCGCCATCCAGTGCACGGATCACCGCAGCAGAAATGACACCTTCAGGCGCACCACCGATGCAGTACATCACATCGACTTCGCTTTCTGGCATGCAGGTCAAAATGGACGCTGCCACGTCGCCATCTGGAATGGCAAACACTTTCACCCCAAGTTGCTGCATTTCAGCGATGATACCGTCATGGCGTGGTTTAGCCAGCGTGATAACAGTTAAATCACTCAAGGGTTTATTGAGCTTGATGGCGATATTGCGCAGGTTTTGTTCCAGCGGTAGGTTAAGGTCGATAGCCCCTTTGGCTCCCGGTCCAACCACCAGCTTTTCCATGTACATATCCGGGGCATGTAAAAATGTCCCTTTATCTCCCACTGCCAGCACTGCCAGCGCATTTGCCTGGCCCATGGCTGTCATACGGGTGCCTTCAATCGGGTCAACCGCAATATCAACAGCATCACCTTGACCGGTCCCCACGTTTTCACCGATAAACAGCATCGGTGCTTCATCGATTTCACCTTCACCGATAACAATCTGCCCATCAATATTGACTTGATTGAGCATAATACGCATGGCCCGTACGGCAGCGCCGTCGGCGGCATTCTTATCGCCCCGGCCCAGCCACTTATAGCCTGCCAGCGCGGCAGCTTCGGTGACACGGGAAAACTCGATGGCTAGTTCACGTTTCATGGTTAGACCTGTATCCCCGTCATACTTCAAGCTGCATGTGTGTTGGCTACGCTCGTTACTCGGCCCGTCCATGGGCCTCGCAAGGCGAGGCCGCTGCAAGCAGATTTGTCATCCCAGTCACCTACTTAATGTAAGCTCTTGGGGCTTTTCTCGCTTGCTGCCTTTCTGCAACTCGAATTATTTAGGGTAATAGAAGAAGGATGTAAGCAGGAATTCTACCATCTTTGCGAAGTAAAGCCGTAGGGGTGTCTTTTGGCGGGATGAGATTTTTCACAATAAAAAGGCACCATCAGGGATGATGGCGCCTTTGGTTTACAAAAAACAGTGTAAAACAAGCGGGCCGTTACTCTTCGTGTTCTTCCCATGCCTGGGCACGTGCCACGGCTTTCTTCCAGCCACGGTAGCGAACATCACGTTCAGTGGTTTCAATCCCTGGGCGGAATTCGCGTTCAATCGTTGCCTTGCTTTTCACTTCATCCAGATCACTCCAGAAGCCAGTCGCAAGACCTGCCAGGAACGCAGCACCGAGAGCGGTACTTTCACGAACCGCTGGGCGCTCAACGCGGGTACCCAGAATATCGGCCTGGAACTGCATCAGGAAGTTATTCGCCACCGCACCACCGTCCACACGCAGTGATTTCAGACGTTCGCCGGCATCTGCCTGCATCGCATCCAGTACATCACGCGTCTGGTAAGCAATCGATTCAAGGGTTGCACGGATAATGTGGTTACTGTTAACCCCACGTGTTAGGCCGAAAATCGCACCTCGGGCATACGGGTCCCAATAAGGGGCGCCGAGGCCGGTGAACGCTGGCACTACGTATACGCCGTTGCTGTCTTTCACTTTAGTGGCGAAATATTCGGAGTCGGTAGCATCACTGATCAGTTTTAGCTCATCACGCAGCCACTGGATAGATGCGCCGCCAATAAATACCGCGCCTTCCAGTGCATAGTTAACTTCACCTCGTGGGCCGCAGGCAATAGTAGTCAGCAGGCCATGAGTAGACTGAACGGCTTCTGTACCGGTATTCATCAACAGGAAACAGCCGGTTCCGTAGGTATTTTTGGCCATACCGGGTTGTACACAAAGTTGACCGAACAAGGCCGCTTGCTGGTCACCCGCGATCCCTGCGATTGGAATACGGGTCCCGCCTTTACCACCAATGTTGGTCTGGCCGTAAACTTCTGAGGATGGACGGACTTCAGGCAGCATAGCGCGCGGAATATTCAGCGCTTTCAGCATACGGTCATCCCACTCTTTGGTACGGATATTAAACATCATGGTACGTGATGCGTTTGTGTAATCCGTAACGTGTACGCGGCCTTGGGTCATGTTCCATACCAGCCAGGTATCCACCGTACCAAACAGTAACTCACCGCGTTCAGCGCGCTCACGGGCACCCTCGACGTTATCAAGGATCCATTTCACTTTGGTGCCGGAGAAGTAAGGGTCGACCACCAGGCCGGTGTTGTAACGGATGTACTCTTCCAGCCCTTCTTTTTTCAGTTTTTCGCAGATATCAGCAGTACGACGGCATTGCCAAACAATGGCGTTATACACTGGTTTCCCAGTTACTTTATCCCAAACAATGGTTGTTTCACGTTGGTTGGTAATACCGATACCGGCGATTTCGTCAGAACTGATACCGGCTTTTGCCAGTACTTCAACCAGTGTTGAGCTTTGCGTCGCCCAGATTTCCATCGGGTCATGTTCAACCCAACCGGCTTTCGGGTAAATTTGAGTGAATTCGCGCTGAGAAACACTCACGATATTGGCATCATGATCCAGCACCACGGCTCTGGAGCTGGTGGTTCCCTGATCAAGCGCAACAATGTATTTCTTTTGAGTAGTATTTTCAGTTGTCATAGTTAGCCTACTTTTAAGTTGCCGTAAATCTATTGGGTAGTATCTATTATTTATGCTTTACGTTCTGTGGTCGTTACCGTGGTTTCTTCATCATCAACCACGCAGACATCGCACGGTAAATGGCGGCCAATCAGGGCGCGATAACCGAAAGCACCAAGTAATGCACCGACGATAGGCCCGAAAATAGGGACCAGGAAGTAAGGAATATCACGCCCGCCAGTGAAGGCAATTTCGCCCCAACCTGCCAGATAAGCAAATACCTTTGGACCAAAGTCACGTGCTGGATTCAATGCAAACCCAGTCAATGGACCCATAGATGCACCGATAACGGCAATCAAGATACCAATCAGTAGAGGAGCCAGTGGGCCGCGTGGAATACCATTACCATCATCGGTCAGTGCCAGAATCAGACACATCAGAATGGCAGTAATCACTGTTTCAACCAGGAAGGCCTGGAACACAGAAATATGAGGATTTGGATAAGTTGAGAAGATTCCGGCCAGATTCAGGCTCTCGGCGCTACCGCGAACCACTTGGTGCGTTTGTTCGAAATCGACAAATAGGTTGTAATAGAGGCCGTACACTAACGCGGCAGCGCAAAATGCGCCGGCAACCTGCGCCACAATGTAAGGGAGAACTTTACGGCGATCGAAACAAGCGAATAACCACAATGCAATGGTTACGGCCGGATTAAGATGTGCACCTGAGATTGCTGCTGTCAAATAGATGGCCATGGCAACACCCAGGCCCCAAATGATACTGATTTCCCACTGCCCAAAACTGGCTCCAGCCAACTTCAATGCAGCAACGCAGCCTACACCAAAAAAGATCAGCAGACCGGTACCGAGAAACTCCGCAATACACTGGCCCTTCAACGTCGAACTAGCGGTTTGGCTCATAGTAGATGTCCTACAGACAGAGATTTATAGGGTATTTCTTATTTTTGCCCTTCGAACCGCGAAGGGAGTGATGTAAATTTATCGTTAACGAGCACAAACGAGAAATAGCGAAATCAAAATGTGTGTGGTGTGTCATAAAAATGAGCGATTTCGCGTTATTCACGGCTGTTAAGGGACTTTGAAAGTGTGATCAGACCAGTGGTTTCGCTATCAGTTGTTAAAGGCATGTATAACTTTACAGGATGGGTCATAGCGGTTTTTCGGTTTTTGCTGATAGTTACTGACACGAAATTGCTACAGAGTGTGGTTTGTACCGGTATGGCGCTAGACAGGGGGGGGCTGGCTACATACAATCGGTTTATCAAGAGCATCGTTTTTATCAAGCTGCGTTGCCTCTGCAAAGGAACGCGTTAGAACATAGCGCTTGTTACACCTAGTTCGATGGATATATAGCGCGATAAGTATTCACAGCAGTTTCATCTGCCGAGGGTCAGCTCAGTAGATACGGTGACTTAGTTAATACGGCGACGTCGGCTAAGAATGATGACTGCGACCAAAAGATGTACGCCTTGCTACCATAAGGGGACCGAAGAATGTCATTTGAAGTATTTGAGAAATTGGAAGTTAAAGTTCAGCAGGCGATTGATACCATCACTTTGCTACAGATGGAAATTGAAGAGCTGAAAGAGAAGAATAACACCCTGTCCCAAGAAGTTCAGGATGCTGCTGGTGGCCGTGAAGCCTTAGTGCGCGAAAATGAGCAACTAAAACAAGAGCAGCATGTTTGGCAGGATCGTCTGCGGGCACTGTTGGGAAAGATGGAAGAAGTCTAAGTGCCGGCTGGCTTAATGCAATTGTAATCGGTTGTTGAAGGCAGCTTGTCACGTAGCTACTGCAAATACGAAGTAGCAAAAAGGGCGATATCAATATCGCCCTTTCTTATGAAAATCAGAGGGATATTATTCAATATCCAGTGGCTCTTCTGACAAGATGATCCCAGTGTTATCTGCGTACAAGTGGTCACCAGAGAAGAACGTTACACCGCCAAAGTTCACACGGATGTCGCTCTCACCAATGCCTTCATCTGCCGCACCTACCGGAATTGCAGCCATTGCCTGAATACCGATATCTAACTCCGCCAGATCGTCTACCTGACGCACGGCACCGTAAACCACAATGCCTTCCCACTCGTTTTTCAATGCCAATTCAGCTAACTCAGCATCGATTAATGCACGGCGCACCGAGCCACCGCCGTCAACGACCAGAACTCGGCCCAGACCATTTTCTTCAAGCAGGTCGAACAATAAGCCGTTATCTTCGAAACATTTTACAGTAGTAATCTTGCCACCAAATGAAGTGCGCCCCCCAAAATTGGAGAACAGTGGTTCTACCACATTTACCTCTTCATGATAGGTATCACAGAGTTCGGAAGTATCATATTTCATAGGATTAACGTCTGGTTGCGGCTGGGAGATTAAGTATATCCCTTTCTGGCTACTGTTGGCAAAATCATCAATTGTTAAATTTATCCGGGCTGGCCTTTATGGGGTGTGGCCCGGAGAAGGTTTGAAGAACAAACCGCTGGGATTAACTGAATACCAGACCGACAGCAAACAGAACGTTGGTCAGTAATGCGGCTTTAACCATATGCTCAAGCATTGGGCGCATACCAGCAGCAGTAGGCTCACGCAGTACAAACAGCGCATGTTTGACCAGTAACGGAACGGCTAGAATAAAGATCCAACCGGCCCAGCTATGCAAATTCTGAAGCGTGAATATTGCCAGGCACAAAATTGCTGCCGCGATTAATATGGCATGATAATAACGTGCGACCACCGGCCCCAAACGCACTGCCAACGTGTTTTTACCATTAGCTGCGTCGTTTTCAATATCGCGCAAATTATTAATATTCAAAACCGCAGTTGCCAGTAAACCGCAGGCCGTAGCGGGTAACATCACGATAGTGTCAAAGTGCCCAGCCTGGAGATAGTAAGTCCCCGCGACACTCAGCCAGCCGAAGAAGACCAGTACTGAAATATCACCCAGCCCCATATAACCATAGGGTTTGCTACCGACGGTATAGGTAATAGCTGCCACAATTGCCATTAACCCAAGCAATAAAAAGCCTAAAACATCGCTGGGTTTTTCACAGGCCACAGCAATGAGTGCGATACCGGAAATAATCGTCAGAATAACGGTAACAATCAGCGCCACTTTCATCTGCTGGCGGGTAATCATCCCTTTTTGCATCCCGCGCAATGGCCCGATACGCTCTTCAGTATCACTGCCCTTGATGGCATCACCGTAATCATTAGCCAGATTAGATAGAATTTGCAGCAGGCCAGCAGTTAATAAGGCGAGGAGTGCTACGGCAGGTTTAAAACTATCGAGCCAGACAGCAAGGGCTGAACCGGTAACGATTGAGGCAAAGGCCAGTGGCAGGGTTCGTGGTCGCAGGCTTTCCAGCCAAGCCTGGGTCTGGCTGGTGTTGGTTGATAGGCTCATGTTTCGCTTCATTTTATTATATTAGGAGTCTGGTCCGCCCATATCGGCGTGTTAAAAACATTATGTCTGTCAAAAAACAACAGTGGGAGGCGATGCCTCCCACTCGATATTGTCCTGGCGGACTATTTTATCCAGCATAAAGATATAAAGCGAATTATAGGATAAAACGACTCAGATCTTCATCTGCTACCAGCTCATCAAGATGCTTACCAACATATACAGCATCAATAGTGATGGATTGGCCATTACTTTCGCTAGCGTCATAGGAGATATCTTCCATCAAACGCTCCAGCACGGTATGCAAGCGGCGTGCACCGATATTCTCGGTGCGCTCGTTAACCTGCCATGCTGCTTCAGCAATTTTGCGGATACCTTCGCGAGTAAATTCAACGGTAACCCCTTCAGTAGCCATCAGCGCTTTGTACTGCTCGGTTAATGAGGCACTTGGCTCGGTCAGGATACGCTCGAAATCATCGGTGGTCAGCGCCTGCAATTCAACGCGGATTGGCAGGCGGCCTTGCAATTCCGGGATAAGATCTGACGGGCTGGACACCTGGAATGCGCCGGAGGCAATAAACAAGATATGGTCAGTTTTCACCATGCCGTGTTTAGTTGATACGGTGCAACCTTCGACCAATGGCAGCAAGTCACGCTGTACCCCTTCACGGGACACATCCGGGCCTGACGTTTGACCGCGTTTACAGATTTTATCGATTTCATCGATGAACACGATCCCGTGTTGTTCAACGGCATCAATCGCTTGCTGTTTCAGTTCTTCTGGATTGACCAGTTTCGCGCCTTCTTCCTCAATCAGCAGTTTGAATGCGTCTTTGATTTTGACTTTACGCGGTTTTTGTTTCTGACCGGCGATGTTCTGGAACATAGATTGTAACTGGTTAGTCATCTCTTCCATGCCAGGAGGTGCCATGATTTCAACCCCCATCGGCGAAGCAGCCAGATCGATTTCAATCTCTTTGTCGTCCAGTTGCCCTTCACGCAATTTTTTGCGGAAAGCCTGGCGGGTAGCGGATGGCTCTTGTGTTTCATCCGGCTGGCCCCAGTTATTTTTGGCCGGTGGAATCAACACGTCCAGAATACGTTCTTCGGCTAACTCTTCAGCCCGGTAACGCATTTTCTCAATTGATTGATGGCGAACCATTTTCACAGCCGCATCGGTCAGATCGCGGATAATAGAATCCACTTCTTTACCAACATAACCCACTTCGGTGAATTTGGTCGCTTCAACTTTGATAAATGGCGCATTGGCCAATTTTGCCAGACGGCGAGCAATTTCAGTTTTACCGACACCGGTTGGACCGATCATCAGAATGTTTTTAGGGGTAACTTCGTGACGCAACTCTTCATTGAGCTGCATACGGCGCCAGCGGTTACGCAGGGCAATTGCCACCGCACGTTTAGCTTTATCCTGGCCGATGATGTAGCTATCAAGTTCGCTGACGATTTCGCGTGGGGTCATTTCAGACATGTCACTCTATCCTTACGCTTTATACGTTAATTCTTCGATGGTTTGGAAGCGGTTGGTATAGATACAGATATCCCCCGCAATGCTCAGAGACTTCTCAACGATATCTTTGGCACTTAATTCAGTATTGTCTAACAGCGCGCGCGCGGCAGATTGGGCATAAGGCCCACCGGAACCGATAGCAATCAGGTCGTCTTCTGGTTGCACAACATCGCCGTTGCCGGTAATGATGAGTGATGCTGTTTCATCCGCTACAGCCAGTAGTGCTTCAAGCTTGCGTAACATACGATCAGTGCGCCAGTCTTTGGCTAACTCGACAGCCGCTTTAGTCAGATGGCCTTGATGCATCTCCAGTTTGCGCTCAAACAGCTCAAACAGCGTAAAGGCATCAGCAGTACCACCAGCAAAGCCCGCAATCACTTTATTGTGATATAGCAGGCGTACTTTTTTGGCATTACCTTTCATTACGGTATTGCCCAGAGTGACCTGGCCATCACCACCAATAACGACATGACCATTACGGCGTATACTTACAATTGTTGTCACGAGCGGACCCTCGTTGCAGACTGAATGAGTCCCCGTACTGTTTGTCAAAAAACAGTACGGGGTATATTGAGATTATAAATGGGGGAGGATTGCTACTTTTCAACCCCCTACAGCGAGGGGAATGCATCCTGATTGACCCGCGCCTTTCAAACGTTGCAAGGTACTATCAGCGGCTGCTTTGGTACTGTAAGGGCCAAGGACCACACGATTCCAGCCACCACCGCTGGTAATGCGGCTTTCGATACCGCCAAATGCCAATTGGGCGCGGATAGATTCGGCCTGATCGATGGCTTTGAATGAACCACACTGCACCATCCAACGTTGCGCTTTTTCTTTCTCTTTCTCTTTTTCTTTCTCCGGTTTCGGCGGTGTAACGGCCGGTGTTACCGGAGCTGCCGGTTGCGCGCGCTGTGGGGTAGCCACAGGCGATTGTACCTGCGTCTGCTGCTGTACCGGCGCGGTAGTCTGGCGCGGCGGTGTTAGCGGCTGCTGTTGCAGGGTCGTGACCGGTGGTTTGATGGTCACAGCAGAGCGTGGCACCGGCATCCCCTGGTTATACGGAACCTCTGATAACTGCGTTGGCTGCTGGCGCATATCTGCCTGCATCTGCTCTAGCAATTGGCGCTGCTCATTAGTCAGTTGTGTCTGGGAATTAACTTCGCCACCAGCAGAAGGTTCTGTTGGCATCGGTACACCAATTTGGCGATTTTCCAGCTCTTTAATATAACGCCAGCGCTCTTCCGGTTTGGGCGGTAACCCATTACCGGTACGAGGGTCATGGCTGGGCAATAACGGAAGCTCACCCGGCTTATTGTGGGTGATGAAATAGAGGCCACCAACAAATACCACTAATAGCGCGACGGCCAGCGCCACCACGGTTTTAGATACTGCTGGCGCACTGCGTTTTTTCCGGCTGGTGCTTTTGCGCCGCGCTCCTGAGCGCCCTCGGCTTACATAATCTCTTTGTGCCACTATCGTTTCGCTGCGTCTTGATGATGGAATAAGTCCGTCATGTTACTGAACCCCTGAATATTTGCCTAGCGTTTAGGCGCAGCAGTACTTTCCCTGACAATTAACTCGGTGTCTAACAACCGGGAGCCACTTTGTACTGAATGCCCTTGTAGCTGCTCAAGTAATAGTAACATGGCTTGCTGACCAATTTGATAACGTGGTTGAGCCACGGTGGTCAAAGGGGGATCACAATACTGTGACAACTTCAGGTCGTCAAAGCCTACCAGCGAGACATCCTGCGGGATACGTAGTCCCATTCTCTTTGCCTGCCACATCGCGCCTATCGCCATCACATCATTGTGACAAAATATTGCTGTTGGGGGATGAGGCAATGCCATCAGCACCGCAAAGGTTTCTGCGCCAGCTTCATAGCTAAAGTCACCGCGCATAATATAGTCACTGTCGACAGCGATACCATTACGACGCAGTGCCTGAATATAGCCCTGGAGCCGATAATGGCTTAGCGGCAAACTCTCCGGCCCGGCAACACAGGCAATACGTTTGTGCCCCAATTCATGTAGATAATTAACCGCCTCATAAGCGGCAGTCAGATTATCGATATGTACCGTTGGCAGTTCCAGTTCAGGAGCGAACTCGTTTGCCATCACCATTGGCGGCAAATTGCGCTGCTCTTCTTTGCTGGCATCAAAAGGCAGATTGGAACCTAACAACAACATGCCATCAATTTGCTTGGTAATGATCAGGTTAACGAAGCTACGCTCTTGCTGGGTTTGTTGTGCGCAATCGCCAATTAAGATCAGATAACCTTGCTGGGCTGCCGCATACTCAATCCCTTGAATGATATCAGCAAAAAACGGGTCACTAATATCCGGTACAATAACCAGAATTGTGCGCGATTCATTACGTTTAATATTGCGGGACAAAGCATGAGGAGAATAACCCACCGCCAGAACAGCTTGCTCCACTTTTTGCCGGGTGACTGTTGACACTTTTTCCGGGTTCATCAGTGCGCGTGACACCGTCGCAGTTGAAACACCTGCCATTTCAGCAACGTCTTTCATGGTAGCCATCGTGAATTCTTTCTTATGTTCCAACGCCTTTCTCCTTGCTCTGGCTCCGAGCCAGCACTGATGCTTAATGCAGGCTTTCCGTCATTCTATACAGATAGTGGGGGTAATTTGTTACCTAATTTGCATAAAAAGTGTGACATAAGTAGGTTTTTTCGCACTGGCTCGCAGAAAGCGGGGTAATCGATTGCTTTGTGGCACAGATCAAACAATAAATCCCCCAAGTGAAAGAGAGACTACTCAACGTTATTGGCATGAATTAAGGCGGGGAATTAGCTGTCTATTGGGTCAACATCCAACGTCCACTTAACCTTACGTGCCTGCGGCAATGTATTGATTAGCGGCTGAGAGGTTTTAATCAGCCGTTGTAGCAATTGCCGTGAAGGGTGCTGTAACAGCAATTGCCAACGGAAGCGCCCACTGCGTTTGGCCTGCAATGCGGGCACTGGCCCCATAATCCACAATGCATCATCTTTGAGTGGGCTGGCTTCCAGCAAATTACGCAATTGCTGCAGGAATAGCGCGGATTGCTGGTTATCGTGATCTTCACTGCGCACGATGATATGGCTGGTATAAGGCGGTAAAAATACGCTTTTACGTTCCTCTAGGGCCTGTTTGGCAAAGGCATCGTAGCCCTGTTGCAGCAAAATTTGCAGCAGTGGATGCTCGGGGTGGTGTGTTTGTAAAATAACTTCACCTTGCTTACCCGCGCGCCCGGCACGACCTGAAACTTGTGTATAAAGCTGGGCAAACCGTTCTGCCGAACGGAAATCTGCCGAGAACAGTGCGCCATCGACATCCAGCAAGGCCACTAGCGTGACATCAGGGAAGTGATGCCCTTTAGCCAACATTTGGGTACCAATCAAGATGCGCGCACCCCCTTGATGGACATCAGCCAAATGCTGTTCCAGCGAGCCTTTGCGGCTGGTGGTATCGCGGTCAATTCGAGTGATGGGAGTATCCGGGAACAGAGGAGCCAGTTCGTTCTCTAACTGTTCAGTGCCAACACCGACAGAGACCAGATGGGTTGAACCACATTTTGGGCATTGCTGAGGCACCGGGCGCTGGCTGTCGCAATGGTGGCAGCGCAACTGACGGTGATTTTGATGCAAGGTGTAATAGTGGTCGCAGCGCTGGCATTCAGCAATCCAGCCACACTCATGGCACAGTAGCGCGGGAGCATAGCCACGGCGGTTCAGGAACAAAATTACCTGATTATCGGCCTGCAAATGGGTTTTCATCCGTTTTAGCAGTGGCTGAGAGAGGCCAACTTTAAGCGGCAAGCCTTTTAAATCGAGCAAATGCTGTACGGCGGGTTTGGCATTCCCCGCCCGTTTAGATAGCGTCAACTGGCGATATTTACCCATTTGCACATTGTGCAGGGTCTCAAGCGCCGGGGTCGCCGTGCCCATCACGATAGGAATGCCTTCTTCACGGGCACGAAATACGGCTAAATCCCGGGCATGATACCGCCAGCCTTCTTGTTGTTTATAAGAGCTGTCGTGCTCTTCATCAATAATAATGACCCCGAGGCGGGAAAACGGCGTAAACAGTGCCGAGCGGGTACCAATAACAATTGCGGCTTCGCCGTTACGCGCCCGTAGCCAGACGGACAAACGCTCGCTGTCATTTAAACCTGAATGGAGCACCTCAACGGGGGCGTTAAACCTTTCGCGAAAACGAGCGATAGTCTGTGGGGTCAGGCCGATCTCAGGGACTAAAACCAACGCCTGGCGGCCTTGTGCCAGAATATTTTCCAGCACGCTCAGATAAACTTCTGTTTTACCGGAGCCGGTCACCCCAGCCAGCAGCCAGACCGCAAACTGGGTATCTTCACTGCGAATCGCCCCAACGGCGGTTGCCTGCTCGGTATTCAGCCGCAGGCGCTCACCCAGAACGGCGAAGCCGTTGCGCCAATCGGTAGTCGCGATTTCCTGCGCCCGCAGGTCAATTAGCCCTTTACTGCGTAATGCCTGCAATGCGCTTTCGGTGAGTGCCATTTCATTAACTTGATGGCGATAGACCGGTTTTTGCAATAATGCGGCAAGCGCTTGCTGCTGCTTCGGTGCGCGTTTTAAGCTTTCCGGTGGTGTGGCTCGCCCTTGTTCGGTTGCGAACCACTGCCACAACGGCGCAGATTGGGCAGGCTTCCCCTGGCGCAACAGAATAGGTAGAGCATGGAACAGCACTTCACCTATCGGGTAATGATAATACTCGGTTGCCCAGCAGAGAATGCGCCACAAGCTGGATGGGAATAGGCTGCGCTCATCCAGAACGGCGTCAATGGCTTTCAGTTGTTCAAGGGGGAATGTGCTGGTATCACTGATACCCACCACAATTCCGATGGCTTTGCGTTTACCAAATGGCACACTGACGCGAGCACCGACCACCGGGCAGGCCATGGCGCTGTCTAAACGGTAATCAAAGCTACGGGCCAACGGTACGGGTAATGCCACTTGAACAACGGACATGTTTTTTCATCCTAATAACTAAAATTGGTCTAAATAAGTACAATTGGCCTATACCCTAAATAATTCGAGTTGCAGGAAGGCGGCAAGCGAGAAAATCCCGCTGAGCTTACATGAGTAAGTGATTCGGGTTATTGAGCACAGCCAACGCACATGCAACTTGAAGTATGACGGGTATAAATAAAGATTGAACAGTTTACACTGCGTGCTTCACAATGTGCGGATTCGATTGCGCGGTTTAGTCAAATTCTGTATGATTCGCCGCCTTTGGTATAATTCGATATCAAATCCTGTTAACAACCGTTGCTTACTTTATCCGCAGCTGTTCGTTAACAATCAAATTGTTATTTATCAATCGTGTGGTGTCTGGCGGAACAGGGCTGGATAGCGACACGGCCTAAATATAGAGGTTTTCCATGAAACAAGGTATCCACCCTAAATACGAACAAGTTACTGCTTCTTGCTCTTGCGGTAACGTTATCAAGATCAACTCTACTGTTGGTCATGACCTGAATCTGGACGTGTGCGGCGAATGCCACCCGTTCTACACTGGCAAGCAGCGTGATGTTGCTACCGGTGGCCGTGTTGACCGCTTCAACAAGCGTTTCAGCATGCCGGGCGCTAAGAAGTAATTATTGCCCGTCAGATGAAAAAGGCACCTTCGGGTGCCTTTTTTGTTGTTAGCAAAAGATGATAGTCAGTGTCGCGAGATTGGCATGATCCAACTGACTATAGGGCACTTAATTGCTAGGTTGGTATCTGTACTTTAGATCTAGAGTAAAATCATTAGTGACTTTGTAGCCATCAGTACCTATTTGCAACGATAAATTTGTACCATCAATGGTGAAATGATTGGGATTGGGATTGGGATTGGGATTAGAATCGGTACAACCAAAACAGCTCTCATAACCCGGTGAGGCTAACTGTCTTAATTGTTCCCAAATCTCTTTAACTCTTTGTGGGGTAGTATTTGGCGAAGGGTGATAGAGATCAAATAAGAGTTGTAGTGCTTCTTCTTGATGAATGGAAAAGAAAAAATCTTTGATTTTTTCCCACAGACTAAGATGAGGACGGACATCCTCACTCCACATATTGTTGATCTGTAAGTCGCTTATTTCAGCGGTAATAAAACCACTTCCCACGGGAAAAGGCATTAATTTCACTCCACTTTACGATTAAAAATACAATTAAAGCGAATCAGTGGAGTGATGAGTATCATGTTAAAACTGTATTTATCAATATTCCCAGGTATCGGGATCAACACCCAACTCACGCATTAAAATTTTCGCGGCTTCCGGGATTTCATCGCTACGTTCTTTACGCAGGTCTTCGTCATTCGGTAGCGGCTGGCCGGTAAATGCATGCAAAAAGGCCTCACACAACAATTCACTGTTGGTGGCGTGGCGCAGGTTGTTCACCTGACGGCGGGTCCGTTCATCGGTGAGGATTTTTAACACCTTCAGCGGAATGGATACCGTAATTTTTTTGACCTGTTCGCTTTTCTTACCGTGTTCAGCGTAAGGGCTGACATACTCGCCGTTCCACTCAGCCATGGGACACCTTAAATTTGTCGGGAAAATACAAAATTCTGAAAACCGGCCAATTATGCCCGATCTTCGCTGTTCTCACTAAATAAATGTCGATTTTACTAGAGCAACATCACCCATTTAATCATTTTACTACTTATTGATAGCCGTTACCTTTCGATACGGTCCTTGCGGTTAAACAAAACACCACCGAAAACTCACTGACATCATTAAGATAGTTAAAGCCTCTACAATTTTAGCGGTTATTATTCCATTGCTCAATCTATACGCAAAGAAGTTTAGATGTCCAGATGTATTGACGTCCGTAATTTGTGCGTCTAATCTGGCGTAACATTTTCTCGATAACCGGCTGGTGGAAATCCATATGACGCGTAAACAGGCAACAATAGCAGTCCGTAGCGGGTTGAACGATGACGAGCAATACGGCTGCGTTGTCCCCCCGATTCACCTCTCCAGTACCTATAATTTTATCGATTTTAATCAGCCGCGCGCACATGATTATTCACGTCGCGGGAATCCGACGCGCGATGTGGTACAGCGTGCACTGGCGGAACTGGAAGGTGGTGCGGGTGCAGTCATGACCAGCAGCGGGATGTCGGCGATTCATTTGGTTTGCACCACATTCCTAAAGCCGGGTGATTTGCTGGTCGCCCCACACGACTGTTACGGCGGCAGTTATCGTTTATTCGATAGTCTGAGCAAGCGCGGTGCTTATCGGGTGCTGTTTGTCGATCAGGGTGATGAAACGGCATTGAGCCGGGCCTTGGCGGAAAAACCCAAGCTTATATTGATTGAAACACCCAGTAATCCGCTGCTACGAGTGGTAGATATTGCCGCTATCTGCAAGGCGGCACGTGCAGTAGGTGCTCTGACGGTTTGTGATAACACGTTCCTCAGCCCCGCCTTGCAGCAGCCACTCTCTTTAGGGGCGGATTTGGTGGTTCACTCCTGTACTAAATACCTAAATGGTCACTCTGATGTGGTCGCTGGTGCGGTAATTGCCAAAGATCCTGAGCTGGCGGTTGAGCTGGCATGGTGGGCGAATAATATCGGGGTAACGGGGGCAGCATTTGATAGCTACCTGTTATTACGCGGTTTGCGTACCTTGTCGCCACGTATGGCTCAGCAGCAACGTAATGCGGATGAGATTGTTCGTTATTTACAGCAGCAGCCTTTAGTGAAAAAGCTGTATCATCCTTCTCTGCCACAACATCCCGGCCACGAAATTGCTTGCCGTCAGCAGTCTGGTTTCGGTGCGATGCTCAGTTTTGAGCTTGATGGTGATGAACAGCTACTGCGTCGCTTCCTCTCAGCCCTTGAGTTATTTACTCTGGCAGAGTCTTTGGGCGGTGTGGAAAGTCTGATTTCCCATGCAGCGACCATGACCCATGCCGGTATGGCACCAGAAGCGCGCATTGCCGCAGGTATTACTGACAGCTTGTTGCGCATTTCCGTGGGTATTGAAGACAGCGAAGATTTGATTGCCGATTTGGAAAATGCTTTCCAGTTGGCGGGAACGAGGTAAGCATGAATGCAACAGCGGTAGCAGCGGCGGTGACCGGCCGTCAACTGCATAAGTTTGGTGGTAGTAGCCTTGCGGATGTGAAGTGTTACCTGCGGGTGGCCAATATTATGGCCAATTACAGTCATCCTGGTGATCTGATGGTGGTGTCTGCGGCAGGCAGTACCACCAACCAACTGATTAGCTGGTTGAAACTGAGCCAAAGTGATCGTCTTTCTGCTCATCAGGTGCAACAAAATTTACGTCGTTATCAACATGATCTGATCAGTGGCTTATTGTCTCCAGAAATGGCCGAACCGCTGATTAGTGAGTTTATCCATGATTTGGAGCGTTTGGCGGGCCTGCTGGATAACAAAGTCGACGATGCAATTTATGCCGAAGTGGTGGGGCACGGTGAGATTTGGTCCGCCCGTTTGATGGCGGCGGTTTTGAACAAGCAGGATATGAACGCCACCTGGCTGGATGCCCGTAGTTTCCTGCGCGCAGAGCGTGCGGCACAACCACAAATCGATGAAGGCCGTTCTTACCCGCTGTTACAACAATTAATGGCCCAGCATCCACATCAACGTTTGGTGGTGACAGGGTTTATCTCGCGCAGTAATTCCGGTGAAACCGTGCTGCTGGGGCGTAACGGCAGTGACTACTCGGCGACACAAGTCGGGGCGCTGGCGGGGGTCGAGCGGGTGACCATCTGGAGTGATGTTGCTGGGGTATACAGTGCTGACCCACGCAAAGTAAAAGATGCCTGTCTGTTACCGTTACTGCGATTGGATGAAGCCAGTGAATTGGCCCGTCTGGCAGCACCGGTGCTGCATACCCGCACGCTACAGCCGGTTTCAGGCAGTGATATCGATTTACAACTGCGTTGTAGTTATCAGCCAGAGCAGGGTTCAACCCGCATTGAGCGCGTACTGGCATCAGGTTCGGGGGCGAAAATCGTTACCAGCCATGATGATGTCTGCCTGATCGAATTGCAGATTGCCGGTCATCACGATTTCTCGCTGGCGCAGAAAGAGATTGATTTGCTACTCAAACGTGCGCAAATCAAACCGCTAGCCACCGGTATTCATCCCGATCGCAATCTGTTGCAACTCTGCTATACCTCCGAAGTAGTTAACAGTGCACTAAGAGTGCTGGAAGATGCCGCGCTGCCGGGTAAATTATCCCTACGCGAAGGGCTGGCACTGGTCGCACTGGTGGGCGCGGGGGTCTGCAAGAACCCACTGCACAGCCACCGGTTCTACCAACAGTTAAAAGATCAGCCAGTTGAGTTTATTTGGCAGGCAGAAGATGGGATCAGCATGGTGGCCGTTTTGCGCCTTGGTCCGACTGAACACCTGATTCAGGGCTTGCACCAGTCACTGTTCCGTGCAGAAAAACGCATTGGTCTGATGCTGTTCGGCAAAGGTAATATTGGTGCCCGCTGGCTGGAACTGTTCGCCCGCGAGCAGAAGAATATCTCGGCGCGCAGTGGTTTTGAGTTTGTGCTGGCAGGTGTGGTGGATAGCCGCCGCAGCCTGTTAAGTTACGATGGGCTGGATGCCAGTCGGACATTGGCATTTTATGATGACGAAGCCAAAGAGCAGGATGAAGAGTCGCTGTTCTTGTGGATGCGAGCACACCCGTTTGATGATTTGGTGGTGCTGGATGTGACCGCTAGTGAGTCGCTGGCCGGACAATATCTGGATTTCGCCAGCTACGGTTTCCACGTTATCAGCGCCAACAAACTGGCCGGTGCATCCAGTAGCAATAACTACCGCCAAATTCGCGATGCTTTTGCCAAAACCGGCCGCCACTGGCTGTACAACGCCACGGTGGGCGCTGGCTTACCGGTTAACCACACGGTGCGTGATCTACGTGATAGCGGCGACAGTATCTTGGCGATCAGTGGTATCTTCTCCGGCACGCTGTCGTGGTTATTCCTGCAATTTGACGGCACAGTACCCTTTACCGAATTGGTCGATCAAGCCTGGCAGCAAGGTCTGACTGAGCCAGACCCACGGGTGGATCTTTCCGGCCAGGATGTGATGCGCAAACTGGTGATTCTGGCCCGTGAAGCGGGTTATGACATTGAACCGAATCAGGTGCGGGTGGAGTCGCTGGTGCCTGCTGGTGCTGATGTGGGGTCGGTAGATCAGTTCTTTGAAAATGGCGAAGCATTGAATCAGCAAATGATTCAGCGCTTAGAAGCCGCGAATGAGATGGGGTTGGTGTTACGTTACGTGGCACGCTTTGATGCTAATGGTAAGGCTCGAGTGGGCGTTGAAGCCGTTCGTGCTGACCATCCGCTGGCTTCGTTGCTGCCGTGCGATAACGTCTTTGCCATTGAGAGCCGTTGGTATCGCGATAACCCTCTGGTCATTCGTGGCCCAGGTGCCGGGCGTGATGTTACTGCCGGAGCAATTCAGTCTGATTTAAACCGCCTGTCTCAATTGCTGTAATTTGCATTAATTCGCCTCTTTTGCTTAAGCGGAGGAGGCGAAATTACCTCTTTAATCCATTCCCTCTTTAATGCCGGTCCCCAAGAGCGCATATTGCTGACAGGCAGTAAGCGAACACCGCGAACCCCTGTAACTTCAAGGGTTAGAGGTCTACATGAATTTTCTGCGTATGGCGTGTGAAGATTAATCATCGTCCTAAACTTATTTAAAAGTTGACTCTTTAGCCAACTTCCGTCATTTTCTATTTAGCCGTCTAAACGTATAGACGCTCATAAATGAGCGGTAACAGATAACATAAGTCGTCATAACGACAATGGAGTAACAGGGTATGAGTTTTTTCCACGCAAACCAGCGGGAAGCGCTGAATCAAAGTCTGTCAGAGTTGCAGGGTCAGATTAATGTTTCTTTTGAGTTTTTCCCGCCGCGTACCAGCGAGATGGAAGAGACCCTGTGGAGTTCGATTGATCGTCTGAGCACCCTGAAACCTAAGTTTGTCTCGGTGACTTATGGCGCGAACTCTGGCGAGCGCGATCGTACCCACAGCATCATCAAAGGGATAAAAGAGCGCACTGGCCTGGAAGCCGCACCGCATCTGACCTGCATTGATGCTTCACCGACTCAGTTACGTGATATTGCTACCGATTACTGGAACAGCGGTATCCGCCATATCGTTGCTCTGCGGGGGGATTTGCCACCGGATAGTGGTAAACCAGAAATGTACGCATCTGATTTGGTGACCTTGCTGAAAGACGTCGGGGATTTTGATATCTCGGTGGCGGCTTATCCAGAAGTCCATCCTGAAGCCAAAAGCGCGCAAGCTGACCTGATCAACCTCAAGCGTAAGATTGATGCGGGTGCTAACCGGGCGATTACCCAGTTCTTCTTTGATGTTGAGAGCTATCTGCGTTTTCGCGACCGCTGTGTGGCTACCGGCATCGACGTTGAAATTGTGCCGGGCATTTTACCGGTATCCAATTTTAAACAGCTTCAGCGCTTTGCCACCATGACCAACGTGCGGGTACCACACTGGATGACCAGTATTTTCGAAGGGCTGGATAATGATCCTGAGACGCGCAAAATGGTGGGTGCCTCAGTGGCGATGGATATGGTGAAGATTTTAAGCCGTGAAGGGGTGAAGGATTTCCATTTCTATACCTTGAATCGGGCAGAGTTGAGTTATGCGATTTGCCATACCCTCGGGGTGAGACCGTAATTTTTGAAAGGGGCGGTGGCCCCTTTTCATCATAATCATCAAGCAAACAAAAGATAATCAGGGGAATCGCTTCCCCCAAAATCAATGGCTAACCTGTATTCCGCATTCCCGCAGCCACACCGGCGATAGTCACCATCAATGCCTGCTCAACACGGGCATCTGGGTGCTCATGCTGGCGCGAACGGTGCAACAGCTCAGCTTGCAGCACGTTCAGTGGGTCGGTATACACATTACGCAACGCGATCGATTCCGCAATCCACGGCAAATCAGCCATCAAGTGGTCATCGTTGGCGATAGCCAGCACCACTTTAATATCTGCGGCTAACTGGTCGCGTAATTGCTGACCCAACGGCCACAGTGATTTATCCACTAAACGTTGGTCGTAATACTCCGCCAGCCACAAATCAGCCTTGGCGAACACCATTTCCAGCATCCCGATACGGGTAGAGAAGAATGGCCAGTCACGACACATCGTGGCTAATACTTCTTTCTTACCGGCATCAATCGCTTTTTGCAAACCGGCCCCCGCACCCAGCCAGGCAGGTAGCATCAGGCGGTTTTGTGTCCAGGCGAAAATCCACGGAATGGCACGTAAGCTCTCGACTCCGCCATCCGCACGGCGTTTTGCCGGGCGAGAACCCAATGGCAACTTACCTAATTCCAGCTCTGGGGTCGCGGCGCGGAAGTAAGGGACAAACTCAGGATTCTCACGCACGTAGCCGCGATACATATCGCAGGAAGCGTCCGATAGAATGTCCATCACCTCAACCCACTCTTTCTTCGGCTCTGGCGGCGGTAACAGATTGGCTTCCAGAATCGCTCCGGCATACAGCGCCAGACTGCTGATAGTGACTTCCGGCAGCCCAAATTTAAAGCGGATCATCTCGCCTTGTTCAGTAACGCGTAAGCCGCCTTTTAAGCTACCCGGAGGCTGAGAAAGCAGAGCTGCATGTGCAGGCGCACCGCCACGGCCGATAGAACCGCCACGACCGTGGAACAGCGTCAGAGAGATACCGGCCTTCTCACAGGTTTTGATCAACGCATCTTGCGCACGATATTGCGCCCAGGATGCTGCCATTACGCCGGCATCTTTTGCCGAGTCGGAATAGCCAATCATCACCATCTGCTTGCCTTGGATCAGGCCGCGATACCAGTCGATATTTAGCAACTGGGTCATCACTTCGTCGGCATTGTTCAGGTCATCAAGGGTTTCGAACAATGGCGCAACTGGCAGCGTGAATGGGCAACCCGCTTCTTTCAGCAGTAAATGTACTGCCAGCACGTCTGATGGCACTTTAGCCATGGAGATAACGTAAGCGGCGATAGAGCCTTGTGGTGCTTCGGCAATCACCCGGCACGTTTCCAGCACTTCTTGTGTATTAGCACTCGGTTCCCATTTCAGCGGAACCAGTGGGCGCTTGGAGTTCAGTTCGCGGATCAGGAAGGCTTGTTTGTCTGCCTCAGACCAGCTTTCATAATCGCCGAGGCCCAGATAACGGGTCAGTTCAGCGATGGCATCGGTGTGGCGGGTACTTTCCTGGCGCACATCGATACGCACCAATGGCACACCAAAACAGCGCACGCGGCGCAGGGTGTCCAGCAGTTGGCCATTAGCAATGATCTCCATGCCACAGGTTTTCAGAGACTGATAACAGGCGTAAAGCGGGTCCCACAGTTGGTCATTACTCACCAGCAAATCAGTTGGTGGCAAGACACGTTCGCCTTTCAGACGGTCTTCCAGATAAGCCTGAGTATTGGTCAACTGGGTACGGACGCGTTTCATTAATTCGCGATAAGGTTCGACCACCTCTTCGCCACCGGCCAATTCACGCAGTTCCGGGGTACATTCCGACATGGACAGCTCTGATACCAACACTTGAATATCACGCAAGAACAGGTCGGTGGCTTTCCAACGGCTGAGTAACAGCACATGGCGGGTAATTTCAGCGGTAACGTTCGGGTTACCGTCACGGTCCCCCCCCATCCAAGAGGTGAAGCGTATTGGTACGGCCTCTACAGGCAAGCGGTAATCGAGCGAGTTTTGTAACTGCTCGTTAAACTCACGCAGGAATGCGGGCACACCTTCCCACAGGCTGTTTTCAACCACGGCAAAGCCCCATTTGGCTTCATCTACTGGGGAAGGGCGTATTTTACGAATTTCGTCAGTATGCCACGATTGTGCAACTAACTGGCGCAAACGACGCATGATCTTGTTGCGTTCGTAATCGGCTAAGTCATTGTGATCCAACTGGCTCAGGCAGGTATTCACTTCCACCAGTTTGTGGATCAGGGTGCGACGTGTAATTTCGGTTGGGTGAGCGGTTAACACCAACTCAATGGATAACTCATCAACCGCGCTGCGCATATCTTTCTCACTCAGCTTTTTATCTTTTAAGCGGGTGAAAAGCTGGGCCAGAGCTTCTGGGTTACTTGCGGCTTCACCGTGTGGTGAAATACTGTGATATTGCTCTGCCGTATTCGTCAGATTGAGGAATTGGCTAAAAGCACGGGCTACCGGCAGCAGCTCGTCGTTGGACAGATTTTGCAGCGTGGTCAGCAGTTCCTGACGGCTCGCTTCATTACCAGCACGCGAAGATTTGGATAATTTACGGATGGTTTCTACTTTTTCAAGGATGTGTTCACCAAGCGCTTCTTTGATGGTGTCCCCGAGTAGCGTACCGAGCATACTGACGTTACTTCGCATTGCGGAATATTGTTCGTTCATATGACCCCTGACCCATATCCCCTTCGCCCTTGACGCCGCAGGGTGGTTAGCGACGCTTACTCACCCGAATCACTGACCGGTGTCAGCTGATCGGGATTAATGAGCCTCAAAGAGGCTCACCCTGCGGGCTAGCATAAATGCTGTTCAAATCGGTCTTCAACCGATTTGTCTTTCACTTGCTGCCTACCTGCAACGCCAATGACTTTGGGTATAAACTTTTATGGTTTCTTTTTGTAAATTAATTTCACCCAAAAGGCCGAGATGGACAATTCCACTCGCCACGTTCAATTCCATACTCCAATTGACACTATTTTTAGCAAAAAAACATCAATTTTAGGGATATTGCTGAAATTTAATTACCAAGGTCAGGTTATCAGTCTTCCTAATAGGCAAAATTGATCGCCTACCCCATAAGAGGTAATTACTGCTGGCAGAAATGGTCAACCAACTGACCAATCAGCTCGCGGGTTGGCTCGATAAAGGCCATATCGATAAATTCATCTGGCTGATGGGCTTGATCGATCGAACCGGGCCCCAGCACCAGCGTTGGGCACACTTGCTGGATAAACGGCGCTTCGGTGCAATAGTTCACCACCGCGGTACGCTCACCCAATAATTTCTCGATAACCCCTACCATATGGTGATCGGTTGGACATTCATAGCCTGGGATCGGTGGATGCAGTTCGTCAATGCTCAAACGGCCCGGCCAGCGCTGGCTTACCGGTGTCAGCGCTTCGGTCATTAACTCATTCAGATCACTTAATGTCAGGCCCGGCAACGGGCGGATATCCATATGCAATTCGCAGCAAGCACAGATACGGTTTGCCGCATCACCGCCGTTAATATGACCAAAATTCATGGTGGGATACGGAATAGTAAACGCCGGATTGTGATAACGCTCTTGCAACCTGGTGCGTAGCTTCATCAATTGAGTGATAGATTCATGCATTAAATCAATGGCATTCACCCCACGTGCCGGATCGCTAGAATGCCCAGACTGACCGGTAATTCGGATAGCATTGGAAATATGCCCTTTGTGCGCCCGCACCGGTTGCAGCGAGGTTGGCTCCCCGATAATGGCAAAATCTGGGCGCAGCTGGCTGGAGGCGGCAAAGTAGCGCGCGCCTGCCATGGTGGTTTCTTCATCGGCGGTTGCCAGAATATACAGTGGCTTGCTCAGTTTGCTGGCATCGATATCGCGCACCGCATCCAGAATAAAGGCGAAGAAGCCTTTCATGTCGGCGGTACCCAAGCCATACAACTTATTGTCATGTTCGGTCAGGGTGAACGGTGAGCGCGTCCAACGCCCTTCATCAAAAGGCACAGTATCGGTATGACCCGCCAGCAATAATCCACCATTGCCTTCTCCAATGCTGGCAAGCAGATTAAATTTGTGGCGTGTATCGGGCACGGGTTGGATCTCGACACGAAAACCCAAGTCTGCAAACCATCCGGCCAACAAGTTGATTAACGCCTCATTACTTTGATCGAGAGCGCTATCGGTTGCGCTGATCGATGGCGTCGCGATTAACGCCCGATACAGCTCAATAAATGGAGGTAATTTCATCTTCACTGTTGACAGCCTTTGGTTAGGATAGTATCAATATTCATGCAGTAATTATGAATAAAAATACATTAAGCTTGAGCGTAAGGGAACCGAAAAAACACCCTTAAATTTACGAAAATGTCAACGCTCAATCACGAGGGGAACAGCAAAACCTTGCTGAAAACCCAAATACCGGTTTTGACTACTTATGTCTTTATACCGAATTACATTTTTATACCCAAAGTACTTGGAGTTGCAGGTAGGCGGCAAGTGAGTAATAAGCACTGCTGCAACGTCAAGTAAGCAGGGTAAGGTGAACTGAACCCATGTTGAATACGCTAATTGTTGGTGCCAGTGGTTATGCCGGAGCGGAGCTTACGGCTTACCTGAGTCGTCACCCACATATGAACATAACCGGTTTAACGGTTTCAGCGCAAAGTGCAGATGCAGGAAAATTACTTTCTGACCTGCATCCGCAGCTAAAAGGCATTATTGATCTCCCGCTACAACCCTTGGTGGATGTGGCTCAGGCAGCAAAAGGGGTTGATGTTGTGTTCCTCGCTACCGCCCACGAGGTCAGCCATGATTTAGCGCCGCAATTTTTAGCTGCCGGTTGTGTCGTATTCGATCTCTCTGGTGCGTTTCGGGTTAAAGATACGGCGTTTTACCGTCAATATTATGGTTTTGAACATAAACATCCCGATTGGCTGGATAAAGCCGTCTATGGGCTTGCTGAATGGCAGGCAGAAGAGATTAAGCAGGCACAGTTGATCGCGGTACCAGGCTGTTATCCAACCGCATCGCAATTAGCGCTTAAGCCGTTGGTTGATAATAAATTATTGAATGAAGCACAGTGGCCGGTGATTAATGCGGTCAGTGGCGTCAGCGGCGCAGGGCGTAAGGCCAGTATCGGCAACAGTTTCTGTGAAGTGAGTTTACAGCCCTACGGCTTGTTTAATCATCGTCATCATCCAGAAATTGTGGCTCACCTTGGCACGCCAGTTATTTTTACCCCGCACTTGGGTAATTTCGCCCGGGGCATTTTGGCGACCATTACCTGCCGTCTGAACGCGGGTATTACGGCGCAAGATATTGCCAACGCGTATCACCATGCTTATCAGGATAAACCGCTGGTGCGGTTGTATCAGCAAGGTGTTCCCGCGTTGAAAGCGGTGGTTGGTTTGCCTTTCTGCGATATTGGTTTCTCAGTGCAAGGCGAACATTTAATTATTGTCGCGACCGAAGATAACCTACTGAAAGGTGCAGCAGCTCAGGCTGTGCAATGCATGAATATACGTTTTGGTTTTACAGAAACCGAGTCTTTGTTGTGGGGCAAGGTTAGTCACTAGCCGAAATTGCTGGTCGCGGTCATGCCTGTAACCCCATAAATTTTACCCGATTAAATAAGGCGCAAAAATGATGAATCCGTTAGTCATTAAATTAGGTGGCGTGTTGCTCGACAGCGAAGAAGCGCTGGAACGCCTGTTTACTGCATTGGTGACTTATCGCGAAAAGCATGAGCGCCCGCTAGTGATTATGCACGGTGGCGGTTGTCTGGTTGACGATCTTATGAAAAAACTCGCTTTGCCGGTGGTGAAGAAAAACGGCTTACGCGTCACCCCTGCTGATCAGATTGATATCATTACCGGCGCACTGGCGGGCACCGCTAACAAAACCCTGCTGTCTTGGGCGGTGAAACATAATATTAATGCTGTTGGCTTGTGTCTGGGCGATGGTGGAACCGTCTCGGTAACCCTACTGGATGCCGAGCTGGGGCATGTGGGTAATGCTCAGCCGGGATCACCTACTTTGGTGAATACCTTGCTGGCTGCGGATTACATGCCCATTATCAGCTCCATTGGTATTACTGCCGACGGTCAACTGATGAATGTGAATGCCGATCAGGCAGCCACCGCGTTAGCCGCCACCCTTGGGGCAGATTTGATCTTGTTGTCTGATGTTAGTGGCATACTGGATGGTAAAGGCCAACGGATTGCTGAAATGACGGCGCAAAAAGCCGAGCAACTCATTGCTCAAGGCATCATCACCGATGGTATGGTAGTTAAAGTGAACGCAGCACTGGATGCAGCACGCTCACTAGGCCGCCCGGTAGATATTGCCAGTTGGCGTCATGCGGATCAGTTACCGGCACTGTTTAATGGTGAGCCGATCGGTACACGTATTTCGGCCTGATACCTGATACTGTTTATTTTATTATGAGTTTTTATTCTGAAACTAGGGAAGAAAGATTATGGCATTGTGGGGCGGGCGGTTCAGTCAGGCGGCAGATCAGCGTTTCAAGCAATTCAACGATTCACTGCGGTTTGATTATCGGCTGGCGGAGCAGGATATTATCGGTTCTGTTGCCTGGTCGAAAGCGCTGGTGACAGTTGGGGTATTAACGGCTACCGAACAGCAACAACTGGAACAGGCACTTGATGCATTGCAAAAAGAAGTGCAGGCCGATCCACAGGCTATCTTGAACAGTGATGCTGAAGATATTCACAGTTGGGTCGAAACCAAACTGATTGATAAAGTTGGCGATTTAGGCAAAAAACTGCATACCGGCCGTAGCCGTAATGATCAGGTGGCGACCGATCTGAAATTGTGGTGCAAATTCCAGATTACTGAATTACAAACTGCGGTTAAGCAGTTGCAGCAGGCGCTGGTTGCCACAGCCGAAGTGAATCAGGATGCCGTCATGCCGGGTTATACCCACTTGCAACGTGCTCAACCGGTGACTTTTGCTCACTGGTGTCTGGCGTATGCAGAAATGCTGTCGCGTGACCAAAGCCGACTGCAAGATACCCTGACGCGCTTGGATGTCAGCCCATTGGGCAGTGGTGCATTGGCAGGTACTGCCTATGCCATCGATCGCGAACAATTGGCTAGCTGGTTAGGTTTCGCCTCTGCCACTCGCAACAGCCTCGACAGTGTTTCAGACCGCGACCACGTCTTAGAGCTACTGTCTGATGCCAGCATCGGCATGGTGCATTTGTCTCGTTTTGCTGAGGATCTGATCTTCTTCAACAGTGGTGAAGCGGCTTTCGTTGATTTATCGGATCGTGTGACCTCCGGTTCTTCCTTGATGCCACAGAAGAAAAACCCAGATGCGTTGGAATTAATCCGTGGTAAATGTGGCCGGGTACAAGGTGCATTGACCGGAATGATGATGACGTTGAAAGGCTTGCCTCTTGCTTATAACAAAGACATGCAGGAAGACAAAGAAGGGCTGTTTGATGCGTTGGATACCTGGCTCGATTGCCTGCATATGGCGGCGCTGGTATTAGACGGTATTCAGGTAAAACGGCCACGTTGTAAAGAAGCGGCAGAACAGGGTTACGCCAATGCTACTGAACTGGCTGATTATCTGGTCGCCAAGGGCGTACCCTTCCGTGAGGCGCACCATATTGTTGGTGAAGCAGTCGTTGAAGCTATTCGTCAGGGTAAAGCGCTGGAAGCACTCTCGCTGGCCGATTTGCAGAAGTTCAGCGCAGTGATTGGCGATGATGTCTATCCGATTCTGGCATTGCAATCTTGCCTGGATAAACGTGTTGCTAAAGGTGGGGTCTCACCACAGCAGGTGGCTTCTGCTATTGCCGAAGCGAAAGAACGCCTAATTTAATTAGTTAGGTATTAATATTGATAATGGGCCGCTTTATAGTGGCCCATTTTACATGCAAACGTATTTGAAATAATTTACATGTTATTTTTCATATTGTCTTATTTTGATTAACGTTACTCTAACGATTATTTTTCTTATTTAACCTACGTTATAAAACCAATATTTTCAGCCTAATAAGATTTTAATTTTAATATTCAGTTGAGTTTATACCTCCTAATGATTATGATAATCATTATCAACCAGTGGCG
>NZ_JAZGQE010000380.1:0-1255 GCF_048593885.1 Yersinia sp. 1252 StPb PI
CCTAATGTTATTATAAGGTCAATACTGACCAGCTTCGCACCATGCAGTTTACGGGTTTTAGTTAATAACTTCTCGGCATACCGGGTGATACCGATATACCAAACTGTGGCGTTCCCACAGTGTTCAACCTAGGATGGTATCGATATGAAATTGCAGCAGCTCCGTTATATTGTTGAGGTGGTCAATCACAACCTTAACGTATCGTCCACCGCAGAAGGACTGTATACCTCGCAGCCGGGGATCAGTAAGCAGGTCCGCATGCTGGAAGATGAGCTGGGTATCCAAATTTTTGCCCGCAGTGGCAAACATCTCACGCAGGTGACCCCCGCAGGGCTGGAAATCATCCGTATTGCCCGTGAAGTCTTGTCCAAAGTAGATGCTATCAAAGCCGTTGCCGGTGAACATACCTATCCTGATAAAGGTTCGCTGTATGTAGCCACTACCCATACTCAGGCGCGTTATGCATTGCCGAATGTGATTAAAGGTTTTATCGAGCGCTACCCGCGTGTGTCGCTTCATATGCATCAAGGCTCGCCGACCCAAATAGCCGAAGCGGTTTCTAAAGGGAGCGCTGATTTCGCTATTGCCACTGAGGCGCTGCATTTATATGACGACCTGATTATGTTGCCGTGCTATCACTGGAACCGTGCTGTGGTAGTGAAGCCTGATCATCCTTTAGCAGGTAAAACCCACGTCAGCATTGAAGAGCTGGCAGCATACCCGATTGTGACTTATACCTTTGGTTTTACTGGTCGTTCTGAGCTGGATACTGCATTTAATCGTGCTGGCCTGACACCGCGCATTGTGTTTACCGCGACGGATGCCGATGTGATTAAAACCTATGTGCGATTAGGGCTGGGTGTGGGGGTTATCGCCAGTATGGCAGTTGATCCGATCCAAGATCCTGATCTGGTGATAGTTGATGCCCGTGATATCTTTACCTACAGCACCACGAAAATTGGTTTCCGCCGCAGCACTTTCTTGCGCAGTTATATGTATGACTTTATTCTGCGTTTCGCCCCACATCTGACCCGTGATGTGGTGGATAAAGCGGTTGCCTTGCGTTCTAATGAAGATATTGAAGCGATGTTTAAAGATATAAAACTGCCGACGAAGTGATTTATAAAGAAATAAAAGCCATCTCTTTTTAGCGATGGCTTTTCCATAATAGTACTAATAAGTAAAAATTCAAAAGCCAATAGTCACCTCTCCTGTTAATTTATTTATGAAAATAATGGTGTTTTTCAGTAAATAC
>NZ_JAZGQE010000381.1:0-1247 GCF_048593885.1 Yersinia sp. 1252 StPb PI
GTAATGCTAGCAGTATTATTAAGGATAATTTTATTATATCCATCATTTTTCCTACAATAAAAACATGGCAACGATAAGTTGCCATGTGAAAATCCTGATAAATATTAATATTACGCGGCGATACTGCGGAGCTACTGCGGCGCTGTTGGCGCTACTGCTGCTGTGGCACTATCAACGGCCCCTTGTACTAACTCGACTAGGGCTGGCCTTGCCAACGCAATAAATATGCCTGCCAATGCAATCACCATAACATACTCAATAATAGAGCCACGATTGTCTTTCAAAAACTCTTGAGTTTTAAGTTGAGTAACAACGTAACCTTTAGTGATTAAATCCATCATGTTAGTTTTCCTTTTAAATGATAAGGGAGTATTCCCTATTTTTAAGATTTGAGATGTAAAGAGTCTACTTCTCGTTATTTAGCTACTATCCGATCCGACTCGATCCGAACCGACTCGATATAATCAGTCTCGCTGGTAGTGGCAACTATTTAACTGTTTTTTTTGAACGTTGGCCTTTTTATTACCATCATTTAATCTTTTAAAATTACCCTCNTCTTATTATTACTATCCGGAGTGCGGTTTATCCCCATTAAACAAGATGATAATAATTAGCGTTGTGAGAAATGAGAGCCAGCAGAAAGAGAAAAAGGCCAACAGAGAAATAAGTTTCTTCCAACGGTAACTGTGTAAAAAACTTTGTTGTGTCGCGACAGGTGATATTACGTCAGCCCCTGGCTTGAATGGTTGAGTTACTGGCGCAAGCTGCTCCTTATTAGATGCAGCAGTGATAAGGGGGTCTGGGTGCATTTGTTGTTCAGCTTCATCATTGATGACAATCTGACTAACAGAACCGGTATAGCGGACACCTTTACGTGGGATGGTATGAATAAGTGATTCTTTCAGCCCGACCTGAAGAAATGCTTTTCGCAACATATAGAGCTGCCCGTAGTAGCTACTTTCACTTACAGCTCCGCGTTGTTCTTTCCATACCTGATTAATAATCTGCTCTTTTTCTGTTACACCACTAAGTAGCAGTTGTAAAAACCTAAGATTATTTTCAGTTAATATTACCACCGAGCCGTCAGGACCATTTAAGCAACGTTGCGTAGGGGAAAATAGCACCGTTCCTTCTAATTTAAACATAATCTCATTTGTCTCCATACTGATGGTTACCTATCCTATATAAGACGTTATGTGTTCTTTCAGTAATTTAAGATTATTAAGAATGTCATGCTTTGTCTCTAT
>NZ_JAZGQE010000382.1:0-1237 GCF_048593885.1 Yersinia sp. 1252 StPb PI
ACAAAGAAATGAATATCTTATAATAAAAAGTCTATCGCCTAATGAAATTGCTGTTATGCAAGGGATTAGCCAGGGTTTGACGATTAATGATATAGCCAATAACATCAATGTTAGTCGAAAGACAATTAGTGCATATAAAAGAAAATTGCATGAAAAGTTCAATGCGAAGTCTATTATTCAGTTGTCGATTATTGCTAAGCGTCATGGGCTCCGACAATGACAAGCTCTACTTCACTCAGTAAAAATCATCCTCATCATCCCCCCTAAAATCCCTCCTGCAGTTAACGGTGAATCTGTATCCTGACTTTCACCTATTGCCCATGTTGTTTAATGATTTTTTTGGGTTGTGAATTTAGAACCAGGTAATCAAATCCACCTCATAAGCATAACTATTTCTTGTTACATCATAAAGTTATGCAGCTGTAACGGATAGATCTATACGAGCTGCCCTCCAAATGTTGGGAAAACTGACACTTGGAGGGGGGGTATTATTTACTAATCAAGTTATCCCTATCATTTGACTGATTACGTTCTGTTTTTTTATTAAATATGGAAAGTATTCTATTAGCAACCATATACAATATAGTGAATATAACCACGGTACCTATTATTCTTAAAATAAGAACTGTCAGTCGGTAAGTGTCATTGAATGACTTACTCGCCATATTAATATATCCATTGGTTTGATTGTTTAAAGAGTACTTTTCAGCATTCTCATGAAAATATTGTGCAAACGTTCCTGATCTTTGTTTTGTTACATGAAATGGCACTGCTTTTGAACCAATGGGTAAACGAATCTTATCTCCATTGCTGGTACTGAGCAATGTATCATCAATAAGAACAATAACGTTGTTTCCATCGGGTAACTTTGCAATATAGAATCTGGCGTAGTCTAGTTCATTAATAAGTGTTTTTATTTTACTTTGTGTCCAATAAGGAATGAATTTGGTCTTTTTTTTCCGCCCAGACCCTGAAGTAATAAATCCACCACGTTGAATATCAACAATACCATATAATTCGGTTGGTTCGAGAGACTCGGTTTCTATAGTGAAGTAACTACCCACTCTGATATCTGCTAACGTTTTAATGGTTGGAATAGTATCTCCGGCTTTTTTCCCCTCATACTGTTCACCTGATTTTGCATTTCTAATGTTGCCTTCAGACACTTCACTTTCAAAAAGATAAAAAAACCGTTGGTAAGGCGTGATGGCAGAAATGTAAACGGCAATAAAGAAAA
>NZ_JAZGQE010000383.1:0-1225 GCF_048593885.1 Yersinia sp. 1252 StPb PI
CATTTAGAGGCTGTTCCACTCGTTCCTTCAAGTCTTTTTAATATGTTTTGGTCTCGCATTTTCGAGAAAAGACTTGTTACCTTTTCGGCACTATCTAGACCAGAGAGATCCTTTGCTTGTCGGTTATTTATACTGCCATGTTTCATTACAAATTCTAACAGTGTTTTTTCAATCCCTTGAGAAGGTACATGACGAATTATCATTTTCACATAATTACCATCTTCATATATTTCAGGTGATTTTAAACCGATTGCTGCCATTTTTTGAAATGCGGTATTCATACCCTCACCAAGATCCTTATTTGGTGCATTCTTAAATTTTGAAAGTAACCTGACGATTTTAGGATTTCTGGAAAATCTATTCTCTAGTATATTGTCGACCGTTACTAAACCCGGTAGTCTGCCAGGGCTTTTAAACTCTATTCTATTGCTAAATATGCTAATTAGCACATTGTCTGAAATAGAATAATCGCGGTGGATCAGTGCATTCACTAATATTTCCCAAAGTGTCTCATCCGGATAGTAAGCACTAACAAAGCCATTAATTGTCCAAACGCGTGTTCTTTCAAGTAACTCTTTTATACAATAAAACGTCGAGCTAAATAAATTAAACAATGGACCCTCTAGTGAAATGTTTTCTTGCAGGTTATCTCTATCAATATCTTCATCAATTGTATCATAACGGACAACTCTAACAGCACATTGGCGGGGAATAATCGAGCTTGGTGTTTCTGAGAATAATAATAAGGCAGCAACTTTAGGTATCCAATTATTTGTATCTACTAAGTGTTCTTTTAAAAGAAAATTCAATGGATCTGGATCAGTTACAGGTAACTGACTCAGAAAATCAGCCAATACTTTACTGTCAACTAGGTCATCAATAATAGCATCGGCAACGATAGAATCTTCTTCAGTTGTTATGCCTTTTGAATGGGTTAGCTCAAGTATTTTATTAGGCAAAGATAGTTTTAAACTTTGTGCGCCTCTCCGTACATATATATCACCACTTGCTGTTTTATGAACGGATGTATCTTTTCTGATTGTGACATGCAGAATGTAATTATGTGTTTGTCCTTTTAGTCTTAGGAAATTATAGTAAAAGTCAATTGAAGGATTCAATTCAGAAAGAGCCTGGATAATACTATTAAAACCTTCTATCTTTTCGAAACCATCCCATCTCTTTAAAACATCTTTTTCATGTTTATCATCCTGTACACCAATTAATA
>NZ_JAZGQE010000384.1:0-1218 GCF_048593885.1 Yersinia sp. 1252 StPb PI
CACCATCGATATTCAATGAGGCACCATTAATAAATGATGACTTCTCGCTTAATAAAAATAATATTGCATTATTGATATCTTCAGTACGGGCGTATCTCTTATATGGATTCATAGATTGTAGATTTGCATCTAACACATCTTTTTCAATCGCTTTAAACTTAGCTAATTTATCGCATGTCTGACTCCAAGACTCAGTCTCAGTGATCCAGGGATTAATTGCATTTAAATTGATATTCTCAGCGGCTAAATACTTTGAACATGCTTTGGTGAACCCAGCTAATGCTGAATTAACAGTGCTATTAATAATAAAAAGTGGATCAGGATCATAGCAGAAAGTACCATTAATAATAATTATTTTCCCGCGTTGATACTTTGACATCATCCTGGACACCGCTTGGGTCATTCGGATTGTTCCCATAAGCTTTGCCTGCATCGTCACCTGCCAGTCATCCTCTGTAGTAGAGAAAAAATCTGTCGGCTCACCATTCCCTGCTGCATTTATCAGTACATCAATTGGACCATAATATTCATCAATATAGGCCACCCCTTGATCCACAGAGATCTGACTAGATATATTTATCTTTTGCGTAACAACATAAGATTGCTTATTCGTCTGGTTAATTATCTCCTGCTTTACTCGTTCCAATTTGTTATCGTTGCGCCCGACCAATACCACTTTATAATTGTTTTCCACCAACCCCCGGGCTATTTCCTTACCAATGGAACCCGTTGCCCCCGTCACTATAGCTAATTTATTTAACATGATTTTATTTTGAACTCTCAATAGGGTTAAAAAAACTGCTGGCTTTAGACTTCCCAATATAATTAATCGCCAGAATAATATTAATCACTGATACCGAAACACAGACTATCACCACACCCAACCAATTCATCGAATGCCATACTAAACCAAGAACAAATGTGCCAAAACTCCCTCCAGCTAGACAGGACAAAAGATATAATGATGAAACTGTTCCTTTAGATGAACTATCTACAAATTGGTTAAGGATAGACATAACAATAGGCTGTATACCAAAAACGAATATAAATAAAGCAAAAATCCCCAACGCAACAATATAAATATTATTGCTAAAGGCAATAACTAATATAGACGCAGATACCCCACATAAGAATGTGATTATAATTTTTTTCTTATCAATAGCCATTGCAAGTTTTGCACTTATAAATGCCCCACCAACTGCACTTATTCCAACGAAG
>NZ_JAZGQE010000385.1:0-1210 GCF_048593885.1 Yersinia sp. 1252 StPb PI
CGGTAACGAAATATAAGTAAATTTTTTGCCCTACTCTAGTGAGTGGGGTACTGTCATACTTAGCGTTGTCCCTTATTGATGGCGCGATACTTATACACCAGGGTAGTTTGTAATTAGAATTCAAAAAAGTGAAGAATACACTATGACAAATGCAAATCGTCCGATAATTAATCTCGACCTCGATCTGCTTAGAACCTTTGTAGCTGTTGCTGACTTGAATACTTTTGCCTCTGCTGCCGCAGCGGTTTGTCGCACTCAGTCAGCAGTTAGCCAACAAATGCAACGGTTAGAACAGTTAGTCGGTAAGGAGTTATTTGCCCGCCATGGGCGTAACAAATTATTGACTGAACATGGTCTCCAGTTACTTGGCTATGCCAGAAAAATTTTGCGTTTCAACGATGAAGCTTGTACGTCACTTATGTACAGCAATATAGAAGGGTCACTCATTATCGGCGCATCTGATGATACTGCCGATACGTTGTTGCCTTTCTTGCTGAACCGAGTGGCGACGCTATATCCTCGGCTAGCGATAGATGTGCGGGTAAAACGCAGTCCATTTATCGCTGATATGCTGAGTAATGGCGAAGTGGACCTGGCTATTACTACAGCCAAGGTCGACACTCATCCTCATGTGATCTTAAGGACATCACCTACGCTTTGGTACTGTTCCGCCGACTATCAGTTCCAGTCCGGTGAATCGGTACCGTTAGTGGTGATGGATGAGCCAAGCCCATTTCGCGATATGGCAATAGAAAATCTGACCAGAGCCGGTATTGCATGGCGAATCGCCTATGTAGCCTCTTCACTTTCTGCCATTCGTGCGGCAGTCAGGGCAGGGCTGGGTGTGACCGCCAGGCCAATAGAGATGATGAGTCCTGATTTACGCGTACTGGGTGAAACAGAAGGGCTACCTCGGTTGCCTGAAACACATTATGCATTATGTAAAGACAATCAGTGTGGCAACGAATTGGCTTTAGCCATTTTCGATGCCATGCAGACGGGCCACCAACATGGTTTGCAGTCTGGATCGGATTTAGTGCTGGATTCTGATTATTTAATAGACGAGAACAGTTGATCGTCTAACGTGATTAAAAAATCGTAAGCCCCTTATTTTAGGGGCTTTTTTATTTATACCTTTTATAAAAAACAGTTTTCTACTACTCCAGTTTAATTTCATGCTTAAAACGTCGTTTTATTTCATTTAGCGGTA
>NZ_JAZGQE010000386.1:0-1200 GCF_048593885.1 Yersinia sp. 1252 StPb PI
ATAGGCAATATTTTTGATAATAATTTTTTATGTTTAGTTTTACTTGTTTAGATATGTTGAAACCATCCAAGATTCTTTGAAATGCTGCTTCAGGACACGGAGGTCTAACTGTCATATCTCCAGCCATGACTCCGGCAGCAAGGCTTGTTGACGCATAGATATCAGCTTTCCTGTAAAAAACATAACTTGGGTGTGTTAGAAATGGATGGTCTCCCGCAGTTAAAATACAAGTTTCGTCATAGGGATGATTTGCTGTGATAGATGTTATATTCACTAAAAGTACAGATTCCGCGTTTGCATATCTTGGATATGGCTTCGGATCATTACACACTATATGTAAATGCAGTCCCGGCCCTGAAGGCACAAGAATAGAACCTTTTGCTAGCGGAATATACTGAGCCATCCATTAACCCAATTTGTAGGCTGAAAGAATTTGATCTAGTTGTTCACGTTCAAGAATTTTAGAATGCATTTGTTCAGAGAGTTCAGCGCCTTTACCTAAAGCGGCAAATGTTGCAGACATTGGAATTGCTACAGATGTTTGCCCCGGATTCTGCCACTCAGCACAATGGTCATGAGTAAAATCCCTGATTTGGTATTTATTCATGTTTCCAAACTCAGCAAAGATAGAATCCATAACCTCTATATCAGCTTCGCTAAGCTCATCTAGTGAATCATGAGAAATAAGCGCACGTTTAAGTGCAACCTCATAATTTTCCTTTCCAGATATCCAGTGGTTCCAACCTTTGTCTTCATCCTCTCCACCATTCTTAACAAGGTCATAGGTTTGAGACAAAACAGGTCCGTGCTTCATAGCAACAAAGCGATCACCACTAATAGAATCACCGAAAAGATCAAGTGATTTACGGTCTGATAAATATAATAGCTTGATAAGTTTCAGATATGCCATGCGCCCACCGTCTCTCGACAATAGGTAGGCAGCCATTTGGGCTACTCTTTCTTCGCTAAACATAAATTCACCTCAAGTTATTCTCATGAATATTTTCACGATTTTGCTAGCAGAATGTCTAGCTAGCTGTACACAGTGTATTACTATTGCTAGCATTTTATCAACCCTGCTACCGCCTCTTTTAAAGTAAGTTAAACGCTTTTAGCGGCGATTTAAAAACAGATGGCTGCATTTTCAAAGAAGTTACCTATAAGGTAACGCACGTAGGCCACACGTTCGATACACATGCG
>NZ_JAZGQE010000387.1:0-1198 GCF_048593885.1 Yersinia sp. 1252 StPb PI
AACTTATGCATAAATTTACACCACGGTTCTCTAGGGAATTTTGATTGAACAAATTTTTTATTATTAGCTAATAGAGTTTTAATCTCGTCAGCCTCGGCAGCATGTAACTGCATCCATTCAAATAACTGTTGTGCAGCATCCCTGGGGTGTTCTGGGATTACTTTAATATGATGGTACTCAGTGCCATAAAACTCGGTGAAGGCCGTATACTGTGTCACTGCGCAGGGAATACCTGCAATAGCAGCAAGTGCTGGACCTAAACCGACACTTTCCACGTTCTCTACATTTGGCGTAAATAAAACTGCGCCGGATAACGTATGGCAAATGATAAGTAAGTCAATTTCATCTAAATGCCATTTGTTGTCTTTATCTTTATATGTTTTTATCGGTACTTCATCTAAAAATATAATACTATTGTCTAGGTTGTATTTTTTTACCTGCTCTTTTAAATCATGAGCATACTCAGGATCTTCATTCATGTTCCCGAATATCAACAGTTTCGGCGTGGGTAGTTTTTTTTCTTTATAAATATCAAGTAGCTTATTAAAAACACTTATTGATATTTCGATACCCTTGACTCTAAATACTCTAACGGGAACGATAACAATAGATGAATCTATAGCTATATTATATTGGTTTAAAAAATCAATGTGAATTTTGCTAAAAGCAGATACATCGATTGACGGTAATATATTAGGAATGACATCAGGTACCAGTTCTGTTGGATAGTCTCTACTTTCCTTCGCCAAGGCTTCAGACGCAACTATCCATTTAGTATAGGTATTATCTTGTGGTATGGGTGTCAATATATTAGGTTTTTCAGGATATAGTCTTTCTTCATGTTCATAAATGGCATAACTACCAAATAGGTCATGATCCCAAAAAATAATACCGCCGTTATCTTTTTTAGCCCAATACCTTCTCGCTGCGTTGTGCAGTGCCAGACTAACAGGAACGGCATCCGAAAGTGTAATATTTAAGCAAAATACCCAATCGACGTTATTATCTTCAAACCAACTTAGGAAATAATCCTCATAAATTTTAGCAATAGAATTAATATCTTGATTGATCTGTTTAATTTCTTCTCCTGTTAATGATTTATATTTTGCTACCCTCTTTCTGATATGAGTAAAACAGTGCCCATGATCGCTATCATAAGAGTATTTTTGATGGATAGAACTTATCCTCATCCATGTTG
>NZ_JAZGQE010000388.1:0-1178 GCF_048593885.1 Yersinia sp. 1252 StPb PI
TGACTTAAAAAGTTAACTTATCCCTGTGTTTTTATAATTAACTATTAGCCAGGGGAAAAGGTTGTTTTCACTTTTTATTTTTATTAGCAAAGTCCTGATAATTATCTTTAGTGATGAGTTGATAAGGAATCATAACACTGCTTTCAACTTTCTGGCCGGAGGTTAATTTAATCGCAGTATCTACAGCGCCTTCTCCTTGACCTTTAGCATCTTGGAAAATACTGACATTCAAATCGCCTTTCTTAATAAACTCAAGCGCATCGGGTGTGCCATCAATGCCACCAATTACTACGCCATTTTTCTTCGCTTGTTTTAAGGCTAAAATAGCCCCAATGGCCATTTCATCATTATTTGATGCAATGGCATCTATTTGTTGCCCAGACAAAACCCAATCAGTGGTAACGTCTACCGCTTCTTTGCGGAAAAATTTTGCAGTTTGCTTATCAATGATATGAATATCTGGATACTGAGCTGCAACTTTCTCTACTCCCCGAGTTCTATCACGAGTAGCCTCACTCGAGAGTTCCCCCATCAGGATCATTACGTTGCCTTTCCCCCCCATCAGCTTCGCTAATTCCTCCATCTGTAGACGACCTGCAAGCTCAGAATCTGATCCCACATAGGCCATACCAGCTGGTAACGTTATTTCAGGGCGGCGATTCACAAAAACCAATGGTATCTTCGCCTGTTCAGCTAATTTGATCATTGGCTTTACACCTTGAGTATCTACCGGATTCAGAATAATGGCATCGACCCCTTGACTGACAAAATTCTCTACCTGCTGAATTTGTTGGGCAATATCCCCTTTTGCATCCTCGAATTGCCCAGTGACATTCCCTTCTTCTTTCATTTTGTTTTGCATGGCCTGACGTAATATTGTCAGGAAGTTATCATCGAAGTAAGCCATGGAAACGCCAATTTTAAGATCTTTAGCATAAGCACCCAATGGCAACAGACAAATAGCGAGTGAGGCGATAATAATTTTTTTCAGCTTCATGAACTATACCCTTCAAAAGTGGAATGCATTAACATCTCAGCGCCCGCTTATTGAAAATATTTTTTTACAACTGCATGACTCGGCAGAAAATAAAAATAGTTATTTTAGGCACTTCAATGCACTTCCGTGAATGCAACCGCCCCATCCCCGGCTTGAAATTCACAAATAATCAATATAAAAC
>NZ_JAZGQE010000389.1:0-1166 GCF_048593885.1 Yersinia sp. 1252 StPb PI
ATTAAGTTAATTTGTGAATGAGCTATTGATTGATGAACGCATATTTAAACTTTAAATAATTTATTGTCAATTTGTATTTTTAGGTGGTGGTCAAGTGCAGTTTAAGTTTTTTTTAAATTCCGATATTAAAAAATGCACAAGCTACTGTTAGCTATATTTTAAGATGTATAGCATCTCCCTTTATTTAAGTTTCGGAGTAAAAAACTATATATCTTCTAATTTGTGGCGTATGTTGCTGCATTGTTGATCTTGAAATAGAATAAATGCTGTTTTTAGGGTGTTTGTGTGGTTGTCATTAGGTATGTTTAGGTGCCATCGGTACGATTTAAATTTTTATGTTGAGAGTTACCGAGATACCAGCAATATCTCCCGAGGGGATTTATGAACAAAAGTGTCATGGTGGTTATTCATGAAAAAAATATATTTTTCTCTTTAGCATTGCAATCTGAACTATCCAAGCATTTAGATGAGATAACTGAATTAATACTTAATGATTCATTAATTATTTCGGCTAAAAAAACACAAATATTAAGACTGGTTTCAAAGCAGGATGCACAACGCTATTGTGAACGCCATGTTCGGAATACTCAGGGTAACAAAAAACACACATTATTTGTTGTGTTCTTGAATGATAGTAAGGGTTTAGCTGCCGACGGTAAATTACCTGATAATAACCCAGGCATTATATATGGTAATTACAGTAATAATATAATTGACGATATAATCCAGAATACTATTGGTTTACTGGAGGAAAAAGAACTTCAGGCTGAAGGTAATGCAATGAGTTACCCGGCCAGTGAGAGCACACTCACGGGCAAGGAACGCACCGTTATGTGTTATTTAAAGTTAGGTATTAACCCAGTGACTATAGCCCAGATAATGAAGCTCAGCATCAAAACGGTTAATGCACATAAGAACTCAATAATGAAAAAGATAAACATGGAAAAAAGAATACAATCGTATCGTTTTCATATTAATGAGGCGTGTTTGGCGTAATCTAGATGGTGTCAAAATCAAGAGAGTTTTTTTGTCGATAATTTGGGACTTATCCCTACGATGGTACTGCTCTCTTTTAACCTTCGTTCTGAATGATCCCTTCCCAATATTGATGCCAGGATAAATCAGAGATCCGGGTCGGTTTGCAGGCTTCGGACAAATTCTTCCGG
>NZ_JAZGQE010000038.1:0-33730 GCF_048593885.1 Yersinia sp. 1252 StPb PI
TCAGAAGTGAAACGCCGTAGCGCCGATGGTAGTGTGGGGTCTCCCCATGCGAGAGTAGGACACTGCCAGGCATCAAATAAAGCCGAGACCCCATGCCAAAAGCGTGGGGTTTTTGCTATGGGCAGAATAGTGAAATATGTATAAATAGTGACCTTAGAGTGGTTGCGCCGCAGGGTTCATAGTCAGATGAGTCAAATATTGCAGGGGCAGGTGAGTCAAATCCGGCCGTCACAGCGATGAATAAAACAGAAGGCTACCGTGATAGGTGGCTTTTTTTACCTTCAGTTAAAACAAAATACAATATGAGTATTATGATCGGTTAGACTAGCGCCAGAACTAGTTAGAATGAGTATCCAATGTCATGTCGAATCAACACTCCCCGCTAAAACATCTCAATACTTTTGCATTAGCAGCTTATGCGAGCAAAGTAATTAGCGTTAACTCACCTGAAGAATTGATTAATGCTTGGCATGAGTCTGTTTCTAAGCATCAGCCAGTGCTTTTACTTGGCGAAGGCAGCAACGTGCTGTTTATTGAAAACTATTCAGGAACAGTATTACTTAATCGGATTAAGGGTATCACTTCTACTGAGGATGATATTGCCTGGCACCTGCATGTTGGGGCTGGAGAGAATTGGCATCAATTAGTTTGTTATTCATTACTAAATAACATGCCAGGTCTAGAAAATCTGGCGTTAATCCCAGGTTGTGTCGGTTCTGCACCCATTCAGAATATTGGTGCTTATGGTGTTGAGCTGCAAAAGGTATGCGAATACGTTGATTTGCTTGATATGGATAAGGGCACAGTGCTACGCCTTTCAGCTAAAGATTGTCAATTTGGCTATCGCGACAGCATTTTTAAGCATCACTATGGTCATGGATTTGCCATCGTAGCTGTAGGCATTAAATTGGTAAAATCATGGATCCCAACATTGGGCTATGGTGATCTAACGCGAATGGATCCATCGACAGTTACAGCAGAAGAGATATTCAACTCAGTTTGTACCATGCGGCGTAGTAAGCTACCCGATCCCGCAGTGACCGGCAATGCAGGCAGTTTTTTTAAGAATCCGGTTGTGGATGCCGCTGTAGCTGAAGAGATTGTAAAGCGCTACCCCAATGCGCCCCATTACCTGCAACCCGATGGGTCTGTTAAGCTGGCTGCCGGTTGGCTTATCGATCAATGTGCGCTTAAGGGATATCAGATTGGCGGTGCGGCGGTGCATCAGCAGCAGGCGTTAGTGTTGATTAACCTGGCAGAAGCGACAGGTCAGGATGTGATAGGCCTTGCCAGTTATATCCGTCAGCAAGTTGCCAAGAGATTTGCAATCTGGTTGGAACCAGAAGTGCGATTTATCGCAAGTAATGGTGAGGTTAATGCTGTGGAGTGTTTGTCGTGAAAGATATTAAAATCCCTTTACGGTTGATTGGCATATTAGCTGATGGTGCTTTCCATTCAGGAGAGCAATTAGGCGAAACCTTTGGGATGAGTCGTGCCGCAATTAACAAGCATATGCAAACTATCAGAGAGTGGGGACTAGATGTCTTTACTGTCCCTGGTAAGGGCTATAGTTTACCTGCACCTATTCAACTGCTTAATGAACAAACAATATTAAATTATCTCCCCGCAGGCCAGGTGGCTGTCTTGCCTGTCGTCGACTCGACGAATCAATATTTATTAGACCGCATTACTGAATTGAAGTCTGGCGATGCTTGTGTGGCTGAATACCAACATGCAGGGCGAGGAAGACGGGGGCGTCAGTGGATCTCTCCCTTTGGTGCGAATCTCTATTTATCTATGTTCTGGCGGCTGGAGCAAGGCCCTGCTGCTGCAATGGGATTAAGCCTGGTGGTTGGGATTGTCATGGCTGAGGTTCTACGTAAACTCGGTGCTGAGCAGGTTCGTGTAAAATGGCCAAATGACCTGTATTTAAATGATAAAAAACTGGCAGGTATATTGGTAGAACTCACAGGGAAAACAGGAGATGCTGCTCAGTTGGTAATTGGTGCGGGCATTAATTTAACAATGCGTGAATCAACGACTAACGTCATCAGTCAGGATTGGATCAACTTACAGGAAGCGGGTGTTAATATTGATCGTAATAAACTGACGGCTGAACTGTTATCTGAATTACGACTTGCAGTCGTTAAATTTGAAAACGAAGGCTTATCTGCTTTTATTTCTCGTTGGCGAGAAATGGACAATTATCTTGATCGCCCTGTGAAATTGATTATTGGCAATCAAGAGATATTTGGTATTGCTAGAGGTATTGACCAACAAGGTGCATTATTATTGGAGCAAAATGGCAATGTAAAACCTTATATTGGCGGTGAAATATCTCTACGTGGCGTTTAATTTTATAATAGATGGGAGGTTAGAACCTCCCACTTTGGCTATTTTCTCAAACGTACACTCTCAACGGCATGGTTGGCACTTTTAGTCATTATCAGACTGGCACGCTCACGCGTTGGTAGTATATTTTGCTTTAAATTCAACCCGTTAATCTCTTTCCATAATTGAGTGGCAATCTTGATTGCCTCTGCTTCAGGCAATTTAGCATAGTTATGGAAATAAGAATCAGGATTGGAAAATGCACCCTGTCTAAACTTAAGGAACCTGTTTATATACCAACTTTGAAGTAAATCTTCAGGGGCATCGACATATATAGAGAAGTCTACAAAATCAGAGACAAATACATGGTGCGGATCATGAGGGTAATCCATTCCACTTTGTAGAACATTTAAGCCCTCTAATATGAGAATATCAGGCTGCTTGATGATCTTATTACCGTCAGGGACAACATCATATATTAAATGAGAATAAACCGGCGCCGTAACATAACCTGTCCCTGATTTTACTTCTGAGACAAACTTCACCAGATTATGCATATCATAGGATTGTGGGAATCCTTTTTTCTTCATCAGCCCGCGCTCATTCAGGACTTTATTGGGATAAAGAAAACCATCTGTTGTAATCAGTTCTACACTGCGATGTTCCGGCCAGCGGCTGAGTAGCGCTTGCAGTAAGCGCGCGGTGGTGCTTTTACCGACAGCAACACTGCCTGCAATGCCAATGACATAGGGAATACGCTGGCCATCAGTTCCAAGGAATTGTTCCAGAACCGCCTGTCGCCGCAAATTAGAACTAATATAAAAGTTAAGCAGGCGCGAAAGTGGCAGGTATATCTGTGCCACTTCATCTAATGAAAGGTCTTCGTTAATCCCTTTGAGTTTAACGATTTCTTCTTCTGTTAGTGTCAATGGTACTGAGTCGCGCAAGGCTGCCCACTGGGTACGATCGAACTGTAGATAAGGCGTCGCTAAAGATTGATCTCTTTTTGTCATAAGCCAAATTCTGCCTGTTAACGCAGGTTGGGAAAGGCGCTGGACGCCAACTCCAGATAAGAAACAAGCTGCATATTATAGGCAGCTTGCTTTTTGGCGTAGACATTTTTGTGCTTAGTGAGTGATTTATTTGATGTACGTTGCTATTCCAATCAATTAAGAACACGGATGGCAGGTTCTACCCTTTTTATAGATAACAATCACTGTCATCAACTGGCTATGGCAGTATGTGATTGATTTACTGAAAATAAACGTTTGAAATAGATTGCGGTCGGATGATAGCTGCCATCGGGTGTGCAGGCATAATCCGGAATTTCTCCCATGCAACGATAACCTTGTGCACGGTAAAAAGATTCAGCAGGAGAACCTGCTTGAGTATCGAGATATAGCAATCCACGGCGTAGTTGAACCGCGGTACTCTCCATCGCGAGAATCAATTTGTGCCCAATACCAGTACGACGGCTACGACTATGCACCAATAATTTCTGCACTTCGGCTCGATTTAAACCATTTGGCTTTTGGCAAAGGTCTAATTGGATAGTTCCAGTAATCCCCATCTCATCGCGTGCTATCCATAATAGTAACGCTCCTTTGGCGATGGCCGGGCGCAGACCATCGTAATAGCTCTCAGCTTCTTTCTGCGACAGAGAGCGGGAGTCATAGCCTACAGATGCCCCATGAGCTACGGCATCAATCAGTAAACTTGCCAGCTCACTGCGATATATAGGCAATGTTGCCGCATTAAGTAAAACTATCTTCATGATCAAACTCCTCAACCGCTGCTGGTCTATGCTTATGTCTATGTTTAAGCAATAAACAAGCCAAATATGAGTAGTGTGATTACCCTCATTGGAGCAATATTTCTTTAGACGAGATGCACTCAATTGGGGCACTCTCCCTTTTTTGAGGCGTAAAACTAAATTTATACTCAGTCAGTGGTACTAAAATTAATGGCACAATGAGAGGTGAACTCATTTAAGGGGGGATTTTTCATTCATGGCGTTGATTACAAAAGTGGGCGTGCTGGATGTGAAATGAGCTAACTATGGTTAATAATACATCTGGCTTTTAAAAAGTGGCTGTTTTGTGAGCGAAAGGTCGACTTATGCAATTTTTTTGTTGCATCATAAGCTCGCTCTACCTAGAATGCGCTGCACTTGATGCCGGCATAGCTCAGTTGGTAGAGCAACTGACTTGTAATCAGTAGGTCCCGAGTTCGACTCTTGGTGCCGGCACCATTCAAGTACTAAAATTTAGGTGGGGTTCCCGAGCGGCCAAAGGGAGCAGACTGTAAATCTGCCGTCATCGACTTCGAAGGTTCGAATCCTTCCCCCACCACCATATTTACTCTTGAGTCTCAAGCCGATTCAGTGTCATGAATCTAAATGAGTCACTTAAGGGGAAGGTGAAAACCTTCGACGAAGGTTCGAGCCGAGCGTAGCGAGTCAACGACGCGCAGCGGCGGCACGAAGGGTGAGGAGCGAAGTGACGAATAATCCTTCCCCCACCACCATATTTAACCTTGAGTCTCAGGGTGATTCAGAAGATCGAACTCCTAATACACACTCAAGGCGAGAGCACCGCTCTCGATGAAGAGTGAAGTGGCCAAGCCCTTCCTTTCAAATTTCTGCAGATTAAGTCAGGTAGCCGAGTTCTAAGATGCGGGCATCGTATAATGGCTATTACCTCAGCCTTCCAAGCTGATGATGTGGGTTCGATTCCCACTGCCCGCTCCAAGATGTGCTGATATAGCTCAGTTGGTAGAGCGCACCCTTGGTAAGGGTGAGGTCGGCAGTTCGAATCTGCCTATCAGCACCATTTCTCATTCTCTCGTCCCCTGATTTTCTTTCTGTGTTATGGATTCAGCAAGCATGCGCTTGGTTGATGTGGTGAAACCACCGATTCCGTGTCTTAGAGGGACAATCGATGTCTAAAGAAAAGTTTGAACGTACAAAACCGCACGTTAATGTGGGTACTATTGGCCACGTTGACCATGGTAAAACTACCCTAACTGCTGCAATCACCACCGTACTGGCTAAAACCTACGGCGGTAGTGCTCGTGCATTCGACCAGATCGACAACGCTCCGGAAGAGAAAGCGCGTGGTATCACCATCAACACATCACATGTTGAATATGACACCCCGTCGCGCCACTATGCGCACGTTGACTGCCCAGGGCATGCCGACTACGTTAAAAACATGATAACCGGTGCTGCTCAGATGGACGGCGCGATTTTGGTTGTTGCTGCAACTGATGGCCCGATGCCACAGACTCGCGAGCACATCTTGTTAGGTCGTCAGGTTGGTGTTCCTTACATCCTGGTCTTCCTGAACAAGTGTGACATGGTTGACGATGAAGAATTGCTGGAATTGGTAGAAATGGAAGTCCGCGAACTTCTGTCTCAATATGATTTCCCTGGCGACGATACTCCCGTTATCCGTGGTTCAGCGCTGAAAGCGTTAGAAGGCGAGCCAGAGTGGGAAGCAAAAATTATTGAATTAGCTGAGGCACTGGATAGCTACATCCCACAGCCTGAGCGTGCAATCGATAGACCATTCCTGCTGCCAATCGAAGACGTATTCTCTATCTCAGGCCGTGGTACAGTCGTCACTGGCCGTGTAGAGCGTGGCATTGTTAAAGTTGGTGAAGAAGTTGAAATCGTTGGTATTATCGATACCATTAGAACAACATGTACTGGCGTTGAAATGTTCCGCAAACTGCTGGACGAAGGCCGCGCGGGTGAGAACGTTGGTGTTCTGCTGCGTGGTACTAAACGTGATGACGTACAGCGTGGTCAGGTATTAGCTAAGCCAGGTTCTATCAAGCCACATACTAAATTCGAATCAGAAGTTTATATTCTGAGCAAAGACGAAGGCGGCCGTCATACTCCGTTCTTCAAAGGTTACCGTCCTCAGTTCTACTTCCGTACAACGGATGTAACCGGTACTATTGAATTGCCAGACGGCGTTGAGATGGTGATGCCAGGTGATAACATTCAAATGATTGTTAACCTGATTGCGCCTATCGCAATGGATGACGGTCTGCGTTTCGCAATTCGTGAAGGCGGCCGTACGGTAGGTGCTGGCGTTGTTGCTAAAGTCATTGAATAAGATTTGACGCGACATGCGATAAAAGGGCATCATTTGATGCCCTTTTTCTACGTTGTCATGCTAGAACCTATCTCATCAGTGGTTTTTTCATCATAATTACTGGTGAGATGGGCTCTGGAAATACGGCGAATAGTGCCGAGTGGTGCCGATTAGAGAGTCTCTAGAGCATCCTTCGGCTTGGTTTGCTTTGCGATGCGAAGCAAAGTTGTTGTTCTGAATCATAGTGACAGGTTGGTTTATGAGTGCGAATACCGAGGCTCCAGGGAGCGGACGCGGCCTGGAAACGGCTAAATGGCTAATCGTTGCTGTATTATTAGTTACAGCTATTGTTGGTAACTATTATTTCCGTGATTACAGCCTGCCGTTGCGTGCGTTGGCAGTTGTAGTAATTATCGCTGTTGCCGGTGCTGTTGCATTGATGACGGCAAAAGGTAAAGCCACTGTAGCGTTTGCTCGTGAAGCACGCACGGAAGTGCGTAAAGTGATTTGGCCTACCCGTCAGGAAACTCTGCATACAACGTTAATCGTTGCTGCGGTAACTGCTGTAATGTCACTGATTCTATGGGGGCTAGATGGTATCCTAGTCCGCCTGGTATCATTTATTACTGGCCTGAGGTTCTAAGATGTCTGAAGCACCAAAAAAGCGTTGGTACGTCGTTCAGGCGTTTTCCGGTTTTGAAGGCCGCGTAGCTCAATCGCTGCGTGAGCATATCAAGTTACATGACATGGAAGAGCTGTTTGGCGAAGTCATGGTTCCAACGGAAGAAGTCGTCGAAATTCGTGGTGGTCAACGTCGTAAAAGTGAACGCAAATTCTTCCCAGGCTATGTACTGGTCCAGATGGTGATGAACGATGCCAGCTGGCACTTAGTGCGTAGCGTGCCACGTGTTATGGGCTTTATCGGTGGTACATCCGATCGCCCTGCACCAATCAGTGATAAAGAAGTTGATGCGATTATGAATCGTCTTCAACAAGTGGGTGATAAACCACGTCCTAAAACACTGTTTGAACCAGGTGAACTGGTGCGTGTCAGCGATGGTCCATTTGCCGACTTTAACGGTGTTGTTGAAGAAGTGGACTACGAGAAGAGCCGCCTGAAAGTATCTGTTTCTATCTTTGGCCGTGCAACACCGGTCGAGCTGGATTTCAGTCAGGTAGAAAAAGGCTGATTCATTTTTCAGCAGTGATTGAAATTTGAGTCTTGTCTTAGGCGCGAAATTAAAATATAATTTCGCGCCTTTTGTTTTTAGATGTCTTGCTTTTGTCATCCGTGGCAACTTATTTCATCGTAAATAATAGCGAGACAAAACACGGGGAGCCTCGAACGCGAGGCGATACTACCCAAATCGAGGAAATCGTAAATGGCTAAGAAAGTACAAGCCTATGTCAAGCTGCAAGTAGCAGCTGGTATGGCGAACCCAAGTCCACCAGTTGGTCCAGCTTTGGGTCAGCAGGGTGTTAACATCATGGAATTCTGTAAAGCGTTCAATGCTAAGACTGAAAGCATTGAAAAAGGCCTGCCGATCCCTGTTGTTATTACTGTTTATTCTGATCGCTCTTTCACTTTCGTTACTAAAACCCCGCCAGCAGCAGTTCTGCTGAAAAAAGCGGCAGGTATTAAGTCTGGTTCTGGCAAGCCGAACAAAGACAAAGTAGGGACTGTGACCGGTGCTCAGGTCCGTGAAATCGCAGAAACCAAAGCTGCGGATATGACTGGTGCTTCAATTGACGACATGATGCGTTCAATCGAAGGTACTGCTCGTTCCATGGGCCTGGTAGTGGAGGGTTAATAAATGGCTAAGCTGACCAAGCGCATGCGCGTGATCCGTGACAAAGTTGATGTGACTAAGCAATACGATATCAACGAAGCTGTTGCCCTGCTGAAAGAGCTGGCTACTGCTAAATTCGTAGAAAGTGTAGACGTTGCCGTTAATCTCGGTATCGACGCACGTAAATCTGACCAGAACGTTCGTGGTGCAACTGTGTTGCCACATGGTACTGGCCGTTCAGTACGCGTTGCTGTTTTCGCTCAGGGTGCAAACGCTGAAGCTGCGAAAGAAGCAGGCGCTGAATTGGTAGGTATGGAAGATCTGGCTGATATGATCAAGAAAGGCGAAATGAACTTCGACGTTGTTATTGCTTCCCCAGATGCAATGCGCGTTGTAGGTCAATTGGGCCAAATCTTGGGCCCACGTGGCCTGATGCCTAACCCTAAAGTGGGTACTGTTACTCCTAACGTTGCTGAAGCAGTTAAGAATGCTAAAGCAGGTCAGGTTCGTTATCGCAACGACAAAAACGGTATTATCCACACTACCATTGGTAAAGTTGATTTCGACTCAGATAAGTTGAGAGAAAACTTAGAATCTCTGGTTGTTGCGCTGAAGCGTGCTAAACCTGCTACAGCGAAAGGCGTTTATATCAAGAAAATCAGCCTCTCCACCACCATGGGTGCTGGCGTTGCAATCGATCAAAGCGGTCTGTCAGCAGTAGTGATCTAATCACGAATTGATTTTATCGCTTTACGTGGGCGTAAGGTTTGTCTAGAATCTTACGCCCATGCTTCTGTTGATGGGGTTACTTATCAGCAGAACACCAGAATTTTCGGTTGGAGCTTGGCCTTATCCAAGCCTCCGTCCAAGACCGCAGGTGTGTCGTAAGGCACTTAATTTCCTGCGTAGACGGTGACAGAACCTAAAGCATTTTTTTCTTTCCTATAAAGAATTGTCCTTGCTGAATTCTGCTCACCGTGTTTCAACGCCCGTTCATTGCATTTTGTAGTGGATTGGGTGACGTGAGTTCCGGGGAATTACTCTCCGGTTAATCCAGGAGCAAGAACTAATGGCACTAAATCTTCAAGGCAAACAAGCGATTGTTGCTGAAGTTAAAGAAGTAGCCAAAGGTGCGCTGTCTGCGGTTGTTGCGGATTCTCGTGGCGTTACCGTTGACAAAATGACTGAACTGCGTAAAGCAGGTCGTGAAGCTGGCGTTCACATGCAAGTTGTTCGTAACACCTTGCTGTGCCGCATTGTTGAAGGCACTCAATTCGAATGCCTGAAAGACACGTTTGTTGGTCCAACCTTGATCGCATTCTCTTCTGAACACCCGGGCGCAGCTGCTCGTCTGTTCAAAGCATTTGCTAAAGATAATGCAAAATTTGAGGTTAAAGCAGCAGCCTTTGAAGGCGAGTTAATCCCTGCGGCTCAGATCGACCGCCTGGCAACTCTGCCAACCTACGAAGAAGCAATCGCACGTCTGATGGGAACCATGAAAGAAGCCGCTGCTGGCAAATTGGTTCGTACTCTGGCTGCGCTGCGTGATCAGAAAGAAGCTGAAGCGGCTTAATCGCCCTCACTTTTGTCAGTCACTGCTTTTTAACGTATAAACTATTTCTGTATTTTAGGAACACTTGTTATGTCAACTATCACTAAAGACCAAATTCTGGAAGGCGTTGCAGCTCTGTCTGTAATGGAAATCGTTGAACTGATCTCTGCTATGGAAGAGAAATTCGGCGTTTCAGCTGCTGCTGTTGCTGCAGGTCCTGCTGCTGCTGCTGAAGCTGTAGAAGAACAAACTGAATTCAACGTTGTTCTGGCTTCATTCGGCGACAACAAAGTTGCAGTAATCAAAGCTGTTCGCGGCGCAACTGGTCTGGGCTTGAAAGAAGCTAAAGACCTGGTTGAGTCTGCACCTGCAGTTCTGAAAGAAGGCGTGAACAAAGACGAAGCTGAGTCTCTGAAAAAATCTCTGGAAGAAGCTGGTGCTTCTGTTGAGATCAAGTAAGTTTAGCTTTGAGCTCGCAGCCTAACTTATAGGCTGATGGCTGGTGACTTTTTAGTCATCAGCCTTTTTGCGCTGTAGGGCGTTAGTCGCATTTCACACTGTTTAGCGGCTGACTAACCCCCAATATTCCTTTCTATTTACGACTTAATATACTGCGTTCTCAGCTACGACCCACTCGGGTAGCTCGGTAGTCAAAGTAACGCGATGAAATGGTTTAAGAGTGATAGAAAAGAGTATTTCGAGAAGTGTTTCAACTTCTCTCTAAATAATAGTGTTGCATGAACTGTCCTATGTTCAGGGCAGACAGAGTGGGTCGACTTTTCAGCGAGCTGAGGAACCCTATGGTTTACTCCTATACCGAGAAAAAACGTATTCGTAAGGATTTTGGTAAACGTCCACAAGTTCTGGACATACCTTATCTCCTTTCTATCCAACTTGACTCGTTCCAGAAATTCATCGAGCAAGATCCCGAAGGGCAGCACGGTCTGGAAGCAGCATTCCGTTCTGTTTTTCCAATTCAGAGCTACAGTGGCAATTCGGAGCTGCAATACGTTAGCTACCGTCTTGGTGAACCTGTATTTGATGTTAAAGAGTGCCAGATCCGTGGTGTGACCTATTCCGCACCGCTACGCGTTAAGCTGCGTCTGGTAATCTATGAGCGCGAAGCTCCTGAAGGTACGGTCAAAGACATCAAAGAACAAGAAGTCTACATGGGTGAAATTCCACTCATGACCGAAAACGGTACCTTTGTCATTAACGGTACTGAGAGGGTTATCGTATCTCAGCTACACCGTAGCCCTGGCGTATTCTTTGACAGTGATAAGGGTAAAACCCATTCATCGGGTAAAGTGCTGTACAACGCACGTATCATCCCTTACCGCGGTTCATGGTTAGATTTCGAGTTTGACCCGAAAGACAACCTGTTTGTCCGTATCGACCGTCGTCGTAAATTGCCTGCAACCATCATTCTGCGCGCATTGAGTTTCACCACTGCACAGATCTTGGATCTGTTCTTCGAGAAAGTGGTCTTTGAGATTCGTGACAACAAGCTGCAGATGGAATTAGTTCCAGAGCGCCTGCGCGGTGAAACGGCATCCTTTGATATTGAAGCGAATGGCAAGGTTTACGTCGAGAAAGCGCGCCGTATTACTGCACGTCATATTCGCCAGCTTGAAAAAGACGGCATTGATCGCATCGAAGTTCCGGTTGAATACATTGCCGGTAAAGTAGTTGCAAAAGACTATATCGATACGAACACCGGTGAGCTTATCTGTGCAGCCAACATGGAGCTGTCACTGGATTTGCTGGCTAAACTGAGCCAGTCTGGCCACAAGCACATCGAAACATTGTTCACCAACGATCTGGATCACGGTGCTTATATCTCCGAGACCCTGCGTGTTGACCCAACCAGCGATCGTCTGAGCGCTTTGGTTGAGATCTATCGCATGATGCGTCCTGGTGAGCCACCAACACGCGAAGCTGCTGAAAATCTGTTTGAGAACCTGTTCTTCTCTGAAGACCGCTATGATTTGTCAGCGGTTGGCCGGATGAAGTTCAACCGTTCTCTGCTGCGTGACGAAATCGAAGGTTCCGGTATCCTGAGCAAAGAAGACATCACCGAAGTGATGAAAAAGCTCATCGATATCCGTAATGGTCGCGGCGAAGTGGATGATATCGACCACTTAGGCAACCGTCGTATTCGTTCCGTTGGTGAAATGGCTGAAAACCAGTTCCGTGTAGGTCTGGTTCGTGTTGAGCGTGCAGTTAAAGAGCGTTTGTCTCTGGGCGACCTCGACACTCTGATGCCTCAGGACATGATCAACGCTAAGCCGATTTCGGCGGCGGTGAAAGAGTTCTTCGGTTCCAGCCAGTTGTCACAATTTATGGACCAGAACAACCCGTTGTCTGAGATTACGCATAAACGCCGTATCTCTGCATTGGGCCCGGGCGGTTTGACCCGTGAACGTGCTGGCTTTGAAGTTCGAGACGTACACCCGACTCACTACGGTCGCGTATGTCCAATCGAAACGCCAGAAGGTCCAAACATCGGTCTGATCAACTCCTTGTCTGTCTACGCACAGACCAACGAGTATGGTTTCCTGGAAACACCTTATCGTCGCGTGCGCGATGGTGTGGTGACCGATGAAATTAACTACCTGTCTGCTATTGAAGAAGGCAATTTCGTTATCGCTCAGGCGAACTCCAACCTGGACGAAGACGGCCGCTTCATTGAAGACTTGGTCACTTGTCGTAGCAAAGGCGAATCAAGCCTGTTTAGCCGCGACCAAGTTGACTATATGGACGTTTCCACTCAACAGGTGGTGTCTGTTGGTGCTTCTCTGATTCCATTCCTGGAACACGATGACGCCAACCGTGCATTGATGGGTGCGAACATGCAACGTCAGGCGGTTCCTACTCTGCGTGCTGATAAGCCGCTGGTGGGTACTGGTATGGAACGTGCAGTAGCGGTTGACTCAGGGGTAACCTCTGTAGCCAAACGTGGCGGTACGGTTCAATACGTAGATGCATCCCGTATCGTTATTAAAGTTAACGAAGACGAAATGTATCCGGGCGAAGCAGGCATTGATATTTATAACCTGACTAAATACACCCGTTCTAACCAGAACACCTGTATCAACCAGATGCCGTGTGTGAATCTGGGTGAGCCAATCGAGCGCGGCGACGTGCTGGCAGATGGCCCATCAACAGACCTGGGCGAACTGGCATTGGGTCAGAACATGCGCGTAGCGTTCATGCCTTGGAACGGTTACAACTTCGAAGACTCCATCTTGGTCTCCGAGCGCGTGGTACAAGAAGATCGCTTCACCACCATCCACATTCAAGAACTGGCCTGTGTGTCCCGTGACACCAAGCTGGGGCCAGAAGAGATAACGGCTGATATCCCGAACGTGGGTGAAGCTGCACTGTCCAAACTGGATGAGTCCGGTATCGTGTATATCGGTGCTGAAGTGACTGGCGGCGACATTCTGGTTGGTAAGGTAACACCTAAAGGTGAAACCCAACTGACGCCAGAAGAGAAACTGTTACGTGCGATCTTCGGTGAGAAAGCGTCTGATGTTAAAGACTCTTCTCTGCGTGTACCAAACGGTGTTTCCGGTACGGTTATTGACGTACAAGTCTTTACTCGCGACGGTGTAGAAAAAGACAAACGTGCGTTAGAAATCGAAGAGATGCAACTGAAGCAGGCTAAGAAAGACCTGACTGAAGAGTTGCAGATCCTGGAAGCGGGCCTGTTTGCACGTATCCATGCAGTACTGGTTTCTGGTGGCATCGAAGCTGACAAGCTGAGCAAGTTACCACGTGATCGTTGGCTCGAACTGGGCCTGACCGACGAAGACAAGCAAAACCAACTGGAACAGTTGGCAGAGCAGTACGACGAAATGAAATCCGAATTCGAGAAGAAGATGGATGCCAAGCGTCGTAAGATCACCCAAGGTGATGATTTGGCACCAGGCGTGCTGAAGATCGTCAAGGTGTATTTGGCGGTTAAACGTCAGATTCAACCGGGTGACAAGATGGCCGGTCGTCACGGTAACAAAGGTGTTATCTCCAAGATTAACCCGATCGAAGATATGCCTTACGATGAAAACGGTACGCCGGTAGACATCGTTCTGAACCCGCTGGGCGTACCATCGCGTATGAACATCGGTCAGATTTTGGAAACCCACTTAGGGATGGCAGCGAAAGGCATTGGCGAGAAAATCAACGCCATGCTGAAGAAGCAGGAAGAAGTTGCCAAACTGCGTGAGTTCATCCAGAAAGCCTACGATCTGGGCGACAACGTTTGTCAGAAAGTTGATCTGAGCACCTTCACCGATGACGAAGTATTGCGTCTGGCTGAGAACCTGAAAAAAGGTATGCCAATTGCAACACCAGTCTTCGATGGCGCGACAGAGAAAGAGATCAAGGAACTGTTACAGCTAGGTGGTCTGCCAACTTCTGGTCAGATTACTCTGTTTGACGGCCGTACCGGCGAGCAATTCGAACGTCAGGTTACTGTCGGCTACATGTACATGCTGAAACTGAACCACTTGGTTGATGACAAGATGCATGCGCGTTCTACCGGTTCTTACAGCCTGGTTACTCAGCAGCCGCTGGGTGGTAAGGCTCAGTTCGGTGGTCAGCGCTTCGGTGAGATGGAAGTGTGGGCGTTGGAAGCTTATGGCGCCGCGTACACATTGCAGGAAATGCTTACCGTCAAGTCCGACGATGTAAACGGCCGTACCAAGATGTACAAAAACATCGTGGATGGCGATCACCGTATGGAACCAGGCATGCCGGAGTCCTTCAACGTATTGTTGAAAGAAATCCGCTCGCTGGGCATCAATATCGAGCTGGAAGAAGAGTAACTCTTCGCCAGACGGCAGACTCTTACAGCCGGGAGTCTGCTGGTGGTTCGTACTGGTCACAGGGGCGCTCAAATTTCGTTTGAGCGCCTATCAGGTCTAACTCCGACAGGAGCCAATCCGTGAAAGACTTATTAAAGTTTCTGAAAGCGCAAACTAAGACCGAAGAGTTTGATGCGATCAAAATTGCTCTGGCATCGCCAGACATGATCCGTTCATGGTCGTTCGGTGAAGTTAAAAAGCCGGAAACCATTAACTACCGTACGTTCAAACCAGAACGTGACGGCCTTTTCTGTGCCCGTATCTTTGGCCCAGTAAAAGATTACGAATGCCTGTGCGGTAAGTACAAGCGTTTGAAACACCGTGGTGTTATTTGTGAGAAATGCGGCGTTGAAGTGACTCAAACCAAAGTGCGCCGTGAGCGTATGGGTCACATCGAACTGGCTTCTCCAACTGCGCACATCTGGTTCCTGAAATCGCTGCCATCCCGCATCGGTTTACTGCTGGATATGCCATTACGTGACATCGAACGTGTACTGTACTTCGAATCCTATGTGGTTGTTGAAGGCGGTATGACCAACCTGGAACGTCGTCAGATCCTGACTGAAGAGCAGTATCTGGACGCGTTGGAAGAGTTTGGTGATGAGTTCGACGCGAAAATGGGCGCCGAGGCGATTCAGGCCCTGTTGAAAAACATGGATCTGGAAGCTGAGTGCGAGATCCTGCGTGAAGAATTGAACGAAACAAATTCTGAAACCAAGCGTAAGAAGCTGACTAAGCGTATCAAGCTGCTGGAAGCGTTCGTACAGTCTGGCAATAAGCCAGAGTGGATGATCCTGACCGTGCTGCCTGTGTTGCCGCCAGACTTGCGTCCATTGGTTCCGTTGGATGGTGGTCGTTTTGCGACTTCTGATCTGAACGATTTGTATCGTCGCGTGATCAACCGTAACAACCGTTTGAAGCGCCTGCTGGACTTGGCGGCTCCTGACATCATCGTACGTAACGAAAAGCGTATGCTGCAAGAAGCAGTAGATGCATTGCTGGATAACGGCCGTCGCGGTCGTGCGATTACCGGCTCTAACAAGCGTCCGTTGAAGTCACTGGCTGACATGATCAAAGGTAAGCAAGGTCGTTTCCGTCAGAACTTGCTGGGTAAACGTGTTGACTACTCAGGTCGTTCGGTTATCACCGTTGGTCCATACCTGCGTCTGCATCAGTGCGGTCTGCCTAAGAAAATGGCTCTTGAGCTGTTCAAACCGTTCATCTACGGCAAGCTGGAATTGCGTGGTCTTGCTACCACCATTAAAGCCGCCAAGAAGATGGTTGAGCGTGAAGAAGCTGTGGTTTGGGATATCCTGGATGAAGTTATCCGCGAACACCCAGTGCTGCTGAACCGTGCTCCAACCCTTCACCGTTTGGGTATCCAGGCGTTTGAACCGGTTCTGATCGAAGGTAAGGCAATCCAGTTGCACCCATTGGTTTGTGCGGCATATAACGCCGACTTCGATGGTGACCAAATGGCTGTTCACGTACCGCTGACACTGGAAGCTCAGTTAGAAGCGCGTGCGTTGATGATGTCTACCAACAACATCCTGTCACCAGCGAACGGCGAGCCAATCATCGTTCCTTCTCAGGACGTTGTATTGGGTCTGTATTACATGACCCGCGACTGTGTTAACGCCAAAGGCGAAGGCATGGTTCTGACTGGCCCGAAAGAAGCTGAACGTATTTATCGTGGTGGCCTGGCATCGCTACATGCTCGCGTAAAAGTACGTATTACTGAAGAAATTCGTAATGTCGAAGGCGAAAGCATTACGCGCACCAGCATCATCGATACGACAGTTGGCCGTGCTATTTTGTGGATGATCGTCCCGAAAGGCCTGCCTTACTCTATCGTGAACCAGCCGCTGGGCAAGAAAGCTATCTCCAAGATGCTGAACACCTGTTACCGCATCCTGGGCTTGAAGCCAACGGTTATCTTTGCTGACCAGATCATGTACACCGGTTTTGCTTACGCAGCACGCTCAGGCGCCTCTGTAGGTATCGATGACATGGTTATCCCAGAAGCGAAAGCAGGGATCATCGAAGAAGCTGAAACTGAAGTTGCCGAGATCCAGGAGCAGTTCCAATCTGGTCTGGTAACCGCAGGCGAACGTTATAACAAAGTGATCGATATCTGGGCCGCGGCTAACGAACGTGTTGCCAAGGCAATGATGGATAACTTGTCTGTAGAAGATGTTGTCAACCGTGACGGCGTTGTCGAACAGCAAGTGTCATTCAACAGCATCTTTATGATGGCCGACTCCGGTGCGCGTGGTTCTGCTGCACAGATTCGTCAGCTGGCAGGGATGCGTGGTCTGATGGCCAAGCCAGATGGTTCGATCATTGAAACGCCAATCACTGCGAACTTCCGTGAAGGTTTGAACGTACTTCAGTACTTCATCTCAACCCACGGTGCGCGTAAAGGTTTGGCGGATACCGCATTGAAAACTGCGAACTCCGGTTACCTGACCCGTCGTTTGGTTGACGTGGCACAGGATCTGGTGGTAACCGAAGACGATTGTGGTACCCATAACGGTATCGTGATGACCCCGGTTATCGAAGGTGGTGATGTTAAAGAGCCACTGCGCGATCGCGTTCTGGGTCGTGTGACCGCAGAAGAAGTTATCAAGCCGGGTACGGCTGATATTCTGGTTCCGCGTAACACCCTGTTGGACGAAAAATGGTGTGATCTGTTAGAAGAAAACTCCGTCGACAGCGTTAAAGTTCGTTCAGTAGTAAGCTGTGAAACTGACTTTGGTGTGTGTGCAAACTGCTATGGTCGCGACCTGGCACGTGGTCACATCATCAACAAAGGTGAAGCAGTTGGTGTTATTGCAGCACAGTCAATCGGTGAGCCGGGTACCCAGCTTACGATGCGTACGTTCCACATCGGTGGTGCGGCATCTCGTGCGGCAGCAGAGTCTAGCATTCAGGTTAAGAACAAAGGCAGCTTGAAACTGAGCAACGTCAAGTTCGTTACCAATGCAGCGGGCAAGCTGGTTATTACTTCTCGTAATACCGAGCTGAAGCTGATCGACGAATTCGGTCGTACTAAAGAAAGCTACAAAGTGCCTTACGGTGCAGTAATGGCTAAAGGCGATGGCGCAGAAGTCCAGGGCGGCGAAACCGTTGCGAACTGGGATCCGCACATCATGCCAGTTGTGACCGAAGTGAGCGGTTTCATTCGCTTCGCGGACATGGTTGACGGCCAGACCATTACCCGCCAGACCGACGAACTGACTGGTTTGTCTTCTCTGGTAGTACTGGATAGTGCAGAGCGTACCGGTAGCGGTAAAGACCTGCGTCCGGCACTGAAAATCGTTGACGCCAAAGGCGACGATGTATTGATCCCAGGTACTGATATGCCTGCTCAATACTTCCTGCCAGGTAAAACGATTGTACAGCTGGAAGACGGCATTCAGATCGGTGCAGGTGATACCCTGGCGCGTATTCCTCAGGAATCAAGCGGTACCAAGGATATTACCGGTGGTCTGCCACGTGTTGCTGACTTGTTCGAAGCACGTCGTCCGAAAGAGCCTGCAATCCTGGCTGAAATCAGCGGGATCATCTCGTTCGGTAAAGAGACCAAAGGCAAACGTCGTCTGGTTATCTCACCGTTGGATGGTAGCGATGCATACGAAGAGATGATTCCGAAATGGCGTCAGCTCAACGTGTTCGAAGGTGAAATTGTAGAACGCGGTGACGTGGTATCCGACGGCCCAGAATCTCCACATGACATTCTGCGTCTGCGTGGCGTTCACGCGGTTACCCGTTACATCACCAACGAAGTGCAGGAAGTTTACCGTCTGCAAGGCGTTAAGATTAACGATAAACACATCGAAGTTATCGTTCGTCAGATGTTGCGTAAAGGCACCATCGTTGACTCAGGTAGCACTGACTTCCTGGAAGGCGAGCAGGCAGAAATGTCTCGCGTTAAAATCGCTAACCGTAAGCTGGCAGCCGAAGGCAAAATCGAGGCTACGTTCACGCGTGACCTGCTGGGTATCACCAAGGCATCCTTGGCGACCGAGTCCTTCATCTCTGCGGCTTCGTTCCAGGAAACCACGCGCGTTCTTACTGAAGCGGCAGTTGCCGGTAAACGTGATGAACTGCGTGGCCTGAAAGAAAACGTAATCGTGGGCCGTCTGATCCCAGCCGGTACCGGTTACGCTTATCATCAGGATCGTGCACGCCGTAAAGCTCTGGGTGAAGTTCCTGTTGTACCGCAAGTTAGCGCGGATGAAGCAACGGCTAACCTGGCTGAATTGCTTAACGCCGGTTTTGGTAACAGCAAAGACTAATCTCTTTGTTGCTCACCAACGTAAAAACCGCTCCTTATGGGGCGGTTTTTTTTTGCTTTTTTTAGGATTTAAACGGTCGGTTTATTGCAGAGAACGCCCTAAATGGCGATCCCAATCCTTCCACACCGGCTGTAACCCCGCCCGTGTCAATGCCTGTGCTACCTGCTCCGGTGTGCGATTATCATGCGGAGCGAATTGCTCAAGTTCTGGATGATTATCTGCATACCCACCAGGCTGAGTTTTGGAACCCGCACTGACATTATTAATCGCGACCGGAATGACATTGTCGCGGAAGAAAGGTGATTCACGGGTAGATAGCGACAGTTCCACATCCGGGGCAAACAATCTAAAAGCACAGATCAATTGCAGCAGTTGCGGCTCACTCATCAGAGATGCTGGCTCGATACCGCCCGCACAAGGTCGTAGTCGTGGGAACGAAATAGAGTAGCGACTTTGCCAATAGGTCTGTTGCAGATAAAACAGATGCTCCGCCAGCATATAACAGTCAGTGCGCCAACTATTAGACAGCCCGATCAACGCACCTAGTCCGATCTTGTCGATCCCAGCCCGACCGAGACGATCTGGGGTTGCCAGTCGCCAGTGAAAATCTTGCTTATGCCCGCGCAAGTGATGTTGCTGGTAAGTCGCTGGGTGATAGGTTTCCTGATAAACCATCACACCGTCTAATCCCAACGTTTTTAGCTCCGCATACTCTTCTTGCGCCAATGGTTGAACTTCCATCATCAGTGAACTGAATCGACTACGGATGACTGGGAAGTGACGACGAAAGTAATCCATTCCTACTTTTGCCTGATGTTCACCAGTGACCAGTAGCAGATGTTCAAAGCCTAGCGCTTTGATAGCATCACACTCACGGATGATTTCTGCTTCATCTAAGGTTTTGCGCTTGATGCGATTGCTCATCGAGAAACCACAATAAGTGCAATCATTAGCACACAGATTAGAAAGGTAGAGCGGCACATAAAAACTCACCGTGTTACCAAAACGCTGGCGGGTTAATTGTTGAGCCTTCTGCGCCATCGGTTCGAGATAAGCCAGTGCTGCGGGCGAAATCAACGCCATTAAGTCGTCGCGATTCGGTTTGACGGCATTAATGGCCCGTTCAACATCAGTGGCGGTTTTACTGTTAATACGCAGAGAAATATCATCCCAATCTAATTGTTGCCAGTGTTGGCTGAAATCTTCAGACATGATGCTCCTCCTCTAACTGGCTGAGAAAGCCAGTCAGTGGGCTGGTGGCAATGGCCCTGCCAAACTGTTGGTTGCCAAGCCCAGCCTGACGCGCCAATTCACCGGATTCAACCGCCAAACGGAAAGCATGCGCCATGTGCACGGGTGAGCGTGCCACGGCAATTGCGGTATTAACCAGCACGGCATCAGCTCCCAATTCCATTGCCTCAAGCGCATGGCTTGGCGCACCAATTCCAGCATCGACTACCACGGGCACTTTGGCCTGCTCGATAATGATTTGCAGAAAGTCGCGGGTACGTAAGCCCAAATTTGAGCCAATCGGTGCACCCAATGGCATGACGGCAGCGCAGCCTGCTTCTTCCAGCCGCTTGCACAATACCGGGTCCGCGCCACAGTAAGGCAAAACAACAAATCCCTCTTTGACCAGTATTTCGGCGGCTTTCAGGGTTTCTATTGGGTCAGGCAGTAAATACTTCACATCGGGATGAATTTCCAATTTTACCCAATGGGTACCCAGCGCTTCGCGCGCCAGACGGGCGGCAAATACAGCCTCTTGCGCAGTTTTAGCCCCCGAGGTATTAGGCAGCAAACGCACACCTAATTGTTGCAAGGGCGCAAGAATTGCATCGTTCCCGGCCCGTAAATCAACCCGCTTCATCGCCATAGTAATCAGTTGTGACCCCGAGGCGCGCAATGCTTCCAGCATCAATTCAGGGGTGGAGAATTTTCCCGTACCGGTAAATAAACGTGAGGTAAAAGTGGTATCGGCGATCTTCAGCATGTCAGCCCCCGGCAATCGCTTGGAATAGCAAAATGTTATCACCCTCGTGTAACTGGCATTTTTCCCAGTCAGTGCGGGGGACGATGACCTGATTAATTGCCAGAGCCGTACCCGGCTGGTGGCGTTTGAGCTGATTGAGCAGCATTTCAGCGGTGATATTGCTCACCACCACTAACGGCTGATCATTGAGCACAATCTGTATGTGACCCGTTTTCACTGTGAACCTCCACAGGCAGGGCAATGCTTCGCCCGAGTCAGTTGCAGGGTGCTCCAGCTCTGCTGCTTGCCATCGAATAAGCGTAATTTCCCGCTCAGTGCCGACGGCAGTCCTGCCAACATCTTGATAGCCTCCAGTGCTTGCAAGGTGCCAATGACGCCGACCACCGGCCCCAATACGCCAGCAGTACGGCAGTTACGTTGTGGTAATTCTTTATCGGGATATAGACAGGCGTAGCAGCCTTGAGAATAAGGCGGCTCAATCACCAGCAATTGCCCGCTGAATCCCACGGCACTACCGCTAATTAATGGTTTTTGTGCGGTGATACAGGCTGCATTTACCTGATGGCGCGTCTCCATGTTGTCGCTGCAATCCAGCACCAAATCAGCGTTAGCTACCGCATCGGCCAATGCCGCACCTAGCAGCCGCGTATCAAATGGGACAACCTCAATCAACGGATTGAGGCTTTGCAAATGACGCTGGGCTAACCGTGCTTTACTTTGATTAGCAAAGGATGTTTGGCTGATATCTGTGGTGCGATACAGGATCTGGCGCTGTAAATTGGTCAGTTCCAGTTGGTCATCATCCGCCAGTAATAGCTTACCGACGCCGGCTGCCGCCAAATAGAGCGCAGCAGGCGAACCAAGGCCGCCAAGGCCGATAATCAGCACACTGGCACTTTTCAGCTTCAACTGGCCCTCAGGGCCGATATCCTCCAGTAATAACTGGCGGCTGTAGCGCAAGAATTCGCTGTCACTCAACTCATGCTTGTTTGTCATCAGCCAGCTCCTTGCCCTCGATCAGGTGCAGTAATTGTGCTGTTGCCTGCTGCCAATCGTCACTCAGGGTAATAGCACTGACGACCGCTACACTACCGACACCCGTGGCCAGGACCGCCGGTACGCGCTCAATGCTGATGCCGCCGATGGCAACGGTCGGGTAGTCTGGCGTGTTGTCGACCATCTGCTTGAGCACCGTCAACCCTTGTGGTGATGACGGCATTTGCTTGGTTTGTGTGGGGAAGATGTGACCCATGGCGATATAAGAGGGCCGGACAGCTTTAGCTATCGCCAGTTCCTGCTCATCATGAGTTGATACGCCCAGCCGTAATCCAGCTTGCTGAATCGCGGCCAAGTCGGCTGTTGCCAGATCTTCCTGACCCAGATGAACACCATAGGCACCATGCTTAATCGCTAGCCGCCAATAATCATTGATAAATAAGCGTGCCTGATAGCGTTTGCCTAACGCTATGGCAGCGGCAATGTCTTGTTCTACCTGCGCATCATCTAACTCTTTGATACGTAGTTGTATTGTGGTTACACCTGCGGCAAGCAGGCGCTCTATCCAAAGTAGGCTATCGACGACGGGATAGAGACCAAGACGCTGTACCGTCGCAGGGAAACCTTTCTTTGCAGAAAATGAGGCATGATTAGACAGGTTCATTATTGGCCTCGCTCTTGAGGTTAACGGGGCTGTGATACAGCTCGCTGCCGCGAGAGCGGAACTCCGCTGACATCTGTTCCATACCTGATTGTAAAATTTCGATCGGTTGGGCTGCTGTTTCTTGTGTCGCTGCTAGCTCTTGCGCCGCAGCCTGTTCTTGCGTAGCGGCATAGTCGCGGACTTCCTGAGAGATTTTCATCGAGCAGAATTTCGGCCCGCACATTGAGCAGAAGTGGGCCACTTTGCCGGACTCCTGCGGCAGGGTTTCGTCGTGATAGGCTCGTGCGGTTTCTGGATCAAGCGCCAGATTGAACTGATCTTCCCAGCGGAATTCAAAGCGCGCTTTCGACATGGCATTATCGCGGATCTGCGCACCGGGGTGGCCTTTGGCCAAATCTGCGGCATGGGCGGCGATTTTATAAGTAATAAGTCCTTGTTTCACATCCTCTTTATTAGGCAGGCCAAGATGTTCTTTCGGTGTGACGTAACACAGCATGGCGCAACCGAACCAGCCAATCATGGCCGCCCCAATACCTGACGTGAAATGGTCATAACCTGGCGCAATATCCGTGGTTAGCGGGCCTAAGGTATAGAATGGTGCTTCATGGCAGTGTTCCAACTCTTCGGTCATATTGCGGCGAATCATCTGCATCGGCACATGACCGGGGCCTTCAATCATCACCTGCACATCATATTCCCAGGCGATTTTGGTCAATTCACCCAAGGTATGCAGTTCAGCGAACTGGGCTTCATCATTGGCATCCTGGATGGAACCAGGGCGCAGACCATCACCCAGTGACAGTGAGACATCATAGGCCGCACAGATCTGGCAGATTTCGCGAAAATGCTGATACAGGAAGTTTTCCTGATGATGGGAAAGGCACCACTTCGCCATAATTGAACCGCCACGGGAGACGATACCGGTCAAGCGTTTGGCGGTCATCGGCACATAACGCAGCAACACACCGGCATGGATAGTAAAGTAATCCACCCCTTGCTCGGCCTGCTCCAACAGCGTGTCACGGAACATTTCCCAGGTTAGGTTCTCAGCCACACCATTTACTTTTTCTAATGCCTGATAGATAGGAACGGTACCAATAGGGACCGGGCTATTGCGCAGGATCCATTCGCGGGTTTCATGGATATAGCGTCCCGTGGACAAATCCATCACGGTATCTGCACCCCAGCGGGTTGACCACACCAGTTTTTCTACTTCCTCTTCGATGGAGGAGGTCACCGCAGAGTTACCGATATTGGCATTCACTTTCACTAAAAAGTTACGACCAATAATCATCGGCTCAGATTCTGGGTGGTTAATATTGGCGGGAATGATAGCTCGGCCCGCCGCCACTTCCTGACGTACAAATTCGGCAGTGATATTTTCTGGCAGGTTAGCGCCAAAAGCCTGTCCTGGATGCTGCTGGCGTAGTACTTCACCGCGAATACGTTCACGGCCCATATTTTCTCGCAGTGCGATAAACTCCATCTCTGGCGTGATGATACCCTGACGGGCGTAATGCAGTTGGGTGACGCATTTGCCTGTGATGGCTTTCTTCGGGTGTGGCAGATGCTCAAAACGCAAATGATCCAAGCCTTCGTCGGCTAAACGTTGTTGGGTGAAGCCAGAGCTGACAGAGGTCAGTGCGGCGCTATCCTGGCGTTCAGCTATCCAGCTATCGCGTAATTTGGGTAGCCCGCTGTGAACATCCAGTTTGGCATTTGAGTCACCATATGGGCCGGAAGTGTCATACACCGGGATGGCTTCGTTATCTTCATAGCGTGGTGCGTCTTTGCCACCGCCAATCAGTGTCGGACTGAGCTGGATTTCGCGCATCGGTACCAGAATATCTGGCCGTGAGCCTTGTAGGTAAATACGTTGGGAGTTGGGGAAAGTGACACCTTGCAAGGTATCAATAAACTGTTGAGCTTGTTCACGTTGTTGTTTACGTGGAATAGGCTTACGTGGGCGTGATGAACTTTTAGTGGTTGTATTATTAGACATAGCAATTCCTACCAGTGTGGTTTATAGGGAAAATTGCTTGTCTGGAGCTTGGCGGGAGTAACGATGTTGGCCAGTAACCGGCAGCTACCTGTAAGGATAAAGACCGGGCCTGTAGCGATAAATTACTCTTGTTCCCTTCGCGGGTATTAACCCGATCAGGTTCCGCGGATCCCGAATTAACGGTCTCAGCCTGCGTTTGCTTTCCTAAAAAGGCAATCGCTAGGCACTCCGACAAGAATCTTTACTATACGAGGTTGAATTAAAACTACAAGCCCGTGCTGTTCAGTGGGCTATTTTACCTGCCCTGTTTGAATAACTGGCTGGGCGGCTTGCCACGACTCGGATGCCCATTGAATCAATTGATCTTCCAAGCGGAAACGGGCATCAAGGGCTTCACCGATATCAGATAATGCTTGTTGAAACTCGATACAACTGTCCTGATCGATCTCAATGTTGGTATAACGATCATGGAATGTCATGATCGTTTGAGTATTATTTTTTAACGCAGGATACACTTTGGTCGTCAGCGCCATTTTTGGGCTAGACGCGCCTTCCACCTGTTTGATAATTCTGTCATAGATATGAAAATGCCCGGAAGAGAGATAATCCACTAAATTATGGCAAAAGTTCTCCAGCGCTTTTTCGTTAAGCGGGGTATGCTTTTCTTTTTGCGGCTTAATACCGATCACTGTGCAATATGAAACTAACAGTTCTTTACGCGCATGAAGCCATTGATCAATTAATTCATTACTGCCGCCAACGCGTTGAGTCAGGCTTTCTAGTCGGTTGAGCATGAACGACTCCGTGAGTAAGGAAAAGTAATAGTGGGTTACAAAAATGTAACAAGCCGGATTCTAGATTGCCAGTGAAGTCGAGGTTGTGCAACAACGATATGGAACTACAACTTACAGGTAAAGAAAGTGGCTGGTGGATTGTCAGTCATGAAAACAAATTATGGTTGCCGAAAGGGGAGTTACCACAAGGTAATGCCGCTAATTGGTCATTGCAGGGCGCAACGGCAAGGCAAATCGGTGAATGGCAAGGGCAGGCGGTATGGCTGATCCGTCAGATGATGTCTACTGATATGGGGTCCGTGCGGCAATTACTGGATGTGGATCGCGGCTTGTTCCAATTGGCTGGGCGTGGTGTGCAACTGGCAGAGTTTTATCGTTCTCACCGTTTTTGTGGTTATTGCGGTCACCAAATGCAGGCCAGCCGTTCCGAGTGGGCTTGTCTGTGTAATCATTGCCGTGAGCGCTATTACCCACAAGTCGCCCCTTGTGTGATTGTTGCCATTCGCCGTGATGATGAAATTTTATTGGCGCAGCATGTACGGCATCGTGGCGGCATTAATACCGTATTGGCAGGCTTTGTCGAAGTGGGTGAGACTCTGGAGCAGGCGGTTTCCCGTGAAGTTTTAGAAGAAAGTAATATTCACATTAAAAATCTGCGCTACGTAACATCACAGCCTTGGCCGTTCCCCCATTCACTGATGATGGCGTTTATGGCCGAGTATGACAGTGGTGAATTACGACATGACCCTAAAGAGCTGCTAAATGCCGGTTGGTATCGTTATGACCAATTGCCATTACTGCCGCCGCCAGGCACCGTAGCACGACGATTAATTGAAGATACCGTGGTGTTATGCCGCGAGCACCGTGAGTTGATCTAATCAGAAGGGAGTACTGAAGCGCTAACCTCATAGCCGACGCAGTTTAAACCCCATGAGAGTGAGTCATTATCGCGCCCTTAATAGCGGCGGCAGTTAGCAGGAAAGTATTATCTGACATGCTACAATATGGTCCGCTAAAAGATGGCCGCCAGATAATTAAGGGAGCTCCACCATGAATGAGTTGAAAAACGATCGCTATCTGCGAGCCTTATTGCGTCAACCGGTAGATGTAACGCCGGTATGGATGATGCGTCAGGCGGGCCGTTATTTGCCGGAATATAAAGCTACCCGCGCGGTTGCCGGGGATTTTATGTCGCTGTGCAAAAATGCGGAACTGGCTTGTGAAGTGACGATGCAGCCATTACGTCGCTATCCATTGGACGCCGCGATTCTGTTTTCAGACATTCTGACCATCCCCGATGCTATGGGGCTGGGGCTCTATTTTGAAACCGGTGAAGGCCCACGCTTCCAATCCCCGATTACTTGTCGCGCCGACGTCGAAAAGTTACCCATCCCCGACCCAGAACAGGAATTGGGTTATGTGATGAACGCGGTAAGAACCATTCGCCGTGAGCTGAAAGGTGCAGTGCCATTAATTGGTTTTTCCGGCAGCCCATGGACGCTGGCAACCTATATGGTTGAAGGTGGTAGTAGCAAAGCGTTCACCAAACTGAAGAAAATGATGTATGCCGAGCCGCAAACCCTGCATCTGCTACTGGATAAACTGGCCGATAGCGTCATCTTGTATCTCGATGCGCAAATCAAAGCTGGCGCTCAATCTGTGATGGTGTTTGATACTTGGGGCGGGGTACTGACAGGGCGTGATTATCTTGAATTCTCCTTGAACTACATGCATAAAATCGTCGATGGCCTGATCCGCGAAAACGACGGGCGTCGGGTACCGGTGACCTTGTTCACTAAAGGTGGCGGGCAATGGCTGGAAGCAATGGCTGCTACCGGTTGTGATGCATTAGGGTTGGATTGGACCACGGATATCGGCGATGCGCGCCGTCGGGTGGGTGATAAGGTCGCTCTGCAAGGTAATATGGACCCCTCTGTGTTATACGCACCACCTGCCCGTATTGAGCAGGAAGTGAGTACTATTCTCGCAAGTTTTGGCCAGGGTGAAGGGCATGTGTTTAATCTGGGGCACGGCATTCATCAGGATGTTCCGCCACAACATGCAGGGGCTTTTGTTGATGCAGTGCATACGTTATCAAAGCCTTATCATCAAAACTAATCGCTTATACCCAAAGTCATTGGGGCGGCGGGTAACCGCACTGTAGCTTCAAGCGCGAGGGAGGTTGGTCGATGATAGATACCAAAGCGTTACGGGCAGAACAGTTACAACGAGCATCTGACATTATTCTTCACGATGATTTTGATAGTGGGTCAGTGCACTTTATTGCCGGTGCGGATGTTGGTTTTGAGCAGCAGGGGGAGATTACCCGTGCTGCTATCGCGATTTTGCGTTATCCCTCGCTAGAACTGGTGGAATATCAGGTTGCCCGCGTGGCAACTTCACTGCCGTATATCCCCGGTTTACTCTCTTTCCGTGAATATCCTGCATTATTAGCCGCCTGGGGGCAGTTGCAGCAACGGCCTCAACTGGTGTTTGTTGATGGGCAAGGTATCGCACATCCGCGTCGTTTAGGCGTTGCCAGCCATTTTGGGCTGTTGGTTGATGTTCCGACCATTGGTGTCGCCAAAAGTCGCCTGTGTGGGCACTCTCTGCCGCTAGAGAGCGATAACGGCGCATTACAACCACTCATTGATGGTGATGAGCAACTTGGCTGGGTGTGGCGCAGCAAAGTCCGTTGCAATCCACTGTTTATCTCGCCCGGTCATCGGGTCAGTGTTAGCAGTACTTTGGCGTGGGTACAGGCTTGCATGGCGGGCTACCGTTTGCCTGAGCCAACCCGTTGGGCTGATGCTATCGCCTCAAACCGCCCGCAATTTCAGCGTTGGGTGCGGAAAAATCCTGATTTACTTGGCAACCATAGGGATATGATTTAATTTCGGGTACACTGCCGCGCAGATAATGAATAATGAGAACTTATAATGATACGTAATCCGATTCATCTACGTCTCGAGAAGCTGGAAAGTTGGCAACACCTGACTTTCATGGCTTGCTTATGTGAGCGGATGTATCCCAACTATCAGCAATTTTGTCTGGAAACTGAATTTGGCGACCCGGCTGTTTACCGGCGCATTCTGGACCTGATCTGGGAAACTTTGGTCATAAAAGACGCAAAAGTTAACTTTGATAGCCAGTTAGAGAAGCTGGAAGAGGCAATTCCTTCAGCCGATGACTATGCTATCTACGGTGTTTATCCTGCCATCGATGCCTGTATTGCATTGGGCGAGGCCATCCATTCGCGTTTGAGTGGTGAAACACTGGAACATGCTGTCGCTATCAGCGAAGCATCAATTCGTACCGTTGCAATGTTGGAAATGACGTTGGCCGGTAAAGAAATGACCGATGAAGAACTGAAAATTTTGCCTGCGATTGAAGAAGAATGGGATATCCAATGGGAGATTTTCCGTCTGTTAGCTGACTGTGAAGAGCGCGACTTAGATCTGATAAAAGGGCTACGATCTGACCTGCGGGAAGCGGCTGTTAGCAACATTGGCATAAATTTAACGCAATAAGGCAAGAAAACGTGATTTAACGCCTGATTTGTCACGTCTTAAGGCTTCACATCTGCCCCCTGTCTGTTCTACATTTGGGGGGCGAAAAAAAGTGGCTATCGGTGCGTGTATGCAGGAGAGTGCTGTCCATCGGCATATCCGTCGCACTCGATGCTTTGCAAACGATAAACACACTGTAAGGATAACTTATGAATAAGACTCAACTGATTGACGTAATCGCGGACAAAGCGGACCTTTCTAAAGCACAAGCTAAAGCTGCTTTGGAGTCCACACTGGCTGCAATTACCGAATCTCTGAAAGACGGTGATCCAGTACAATTGGTTGGTTTTGGTACTTTCAAGGTAAACCATCGTAATGAGCGCACTGGCCGCAACCCACAGACTGGTAAAGAAATCAAAATTGCTGCAGCTAATGTGCCAGCGTTTGTTTCTGGTAAAGCACTGAAAGATTCTGTTAAATCTTAATAGTGTGTCAGTGAAAATAATAAGCAGGGGGGTGGCAAAGCCCCTTTTGTTTATGCAGCGGGTGCTGATGACCCTCGGTTTAGCCTTTGGTCTCAGCGCCTGTAGCAGTCAGTCAGGTTCCCCTCAATTTAGTGCCAGCGGATATATCGCCGATAGCGGTGTCGTTCGTTTATGGCGTCAGGATAATGCGCAGCAGCAGCCACAAGTGCTGATGAGCGTCTACAGCCCCTATTCCGGGGACAATACTCGCGTAACCTTCTACGAATATCAAAATGGCATTTTGCGGGAAATTCGGCGCAACGATTTGGGTCATAACCCGCAGAGCGTCGAGCTGCGTTTTGATGAACAAGGACAGGTGAGTTTTATGCAGCGCCAACTGGCCGAACGGCGTGAGCAGCTCTCTGCGGATAATATCGCGGTCTATCAGTTGGAAGCGAAACGAATTCTCGAACAGAGCAGTGCACTGCGCGCCGGAAATGTCAGGTTAATTCAGGGACAGTGGCGAGATGGTGTGGTTACCACCTGTGATAAGAAAACGTTGCGATTGAAAGTTGACGATAACTCACAGGCATGGCTGAGCAAACGGGGAGAGGGCAGTGCGCAAGCTCTGGGCGTCGCGTGGTTGGATTCGTCGCAGGGTCAGCAATTGCTGTTGGTTGCCAATCAGGACTTCTGCCGCTGGGAGCCGACAGCCGGTAGTTTGTAAGGCCTGATAAGAAGCAGGGCACAGCAAGCTGCGCCCGTAGAATACAAGGGTAGATTTATTTACCGCGAGCAATCGCCCGATAACCAATGTCTTTACGGTAGAAAGCCCCTTCCCACTGAATATTTTCAGCTAACCGATACGCGTTTTGCTGTGCCTGGGCGACGGTGGCACCCAGCGCAGTTACACACAATACGCGACCGCCGCTAGTGACGACTTCATTATTGCCATTCAGTTTGGTTCCGGCGTGGAACACTTTACCGTCAGCTACCTCCTGCTGTGGTAATCCATGAATGACATCACCCTGGCGATAATCTGCCGGATAACCGCCAGCGGCCAACACCACACCTAGCGATGGGCGCTCGTCCCAGTCAGAGGTTTTCTCATTCAATTTGCCTTGCGCACCGGCTAAGCACAATTCAACCAAGTCTGAACGCATGCGTAGCATGATGGGTTGAGTTTCCGGGTCACCAAAGCGACAGTTGAACTCAATCACTTTTGGTTGCCCGTCAGCGGAAATCATCAGACCGGCATAGAGGAAGCCGGTATAGACATTACCTTCTGCCGCCATACCGCGCACTGTCGGCCAGATAACACTTTCCATCACTCGCTGATGAACTTCATCAGTGACTACCGGTGCCGGGGAATATGCCCCCATGCCACCGGTATTCGGACCGGTATCACCATCGCCAACCCGCTTATGGTCCTGGCTGGTGGCCATTGGTAATACATTTTCACCATCAACCATCACGATAAAGCTGGCTTCTTCGCCGTCGAGAAACTCTTCCACCACGATACGGTGGCCTGCATCACCAAAGGCATTGCCTGCCAGCATGTCATGAACAGCGGTTTCTGCTTCTTCCAACGTCATCGCAACAATCACGCCTTTACCGGCGGCCAGCCCATCAGCCTTAATCACGATCGGTGCACCGATTTTACGAACATAGGCTAAAGCAGGCTCCACCTCTGTGAAGTTCTGGTAAAACGCAGTTGGGATATTGTGGCGCGCCAGGAAGTCTTTGGTGAAAGCTTTAGATCCTTCCAACTGAGCCGCGGCTTGCGTTGGCCCAAAAATGGTCAAACCGGCTGCGCGGAAAGCATCAACCACACCAATAACTAACGGTGCTTCCGGGCCGACAATGGTCAGGCCAATATCATGGCTCTGAGCAAAGGCCAACAGACCCGCAATATCAGTTGCCGCGATATCGACATTTTCTAAACCAGATTCTAGTGCGGTGCCAGCATTACCCGGCGCGACATAAATTTTGCCCGCTAAAGGCGACTGTGCTGCTTTCCAGCCCAGCGCGTGTTCACGCCCGCCATTACCAATAATCAAAATATTCATCAGATGACTCCGTTAAGCGGGTTAATTAATGGCGGAAATGGCGCATGTCGGTAAAGATCATGGCGATACCATGCTCATCAGCCGCAGCAATGACTTCATCGTCACGGATTGAACCACCCGGTTGGATAACACAACTGATCCCGACAGATGCAGCAGCATCGATACCGTCACGGAACGGGAAGAAAGCATCGGAGGCCATGGCAGAACCGGCTACTTCTAATCCTTCATCCGCCGCTTTAATACCGGCAATTTTGGCAGAATAGACACGGCTCATTTGGCCTGCGCCTATACCGATAGTCATATTGTCGCGTGCATAGACAATAGCATTGGATTTAACGAACTTAGCTACTTTCCAGCAGAACAGTGCATCACGCAGTTCTTGCTCCGTTGGCTGGCGCTTGGACACCACGCGCAGATCGGCTGCGGTCACCATACCTAAATCGCGGTCTTGGACCAGCAAACCACCATTGACGCGTTTGAAGTCCAGACCGGTAGCACGCTCCTGCCACTGGCCACAGGTCAGAACACGGACATTTTGTTTGGCGGCAAGCAATGCCAGTGCTTCAGTGCTGACTGCGGGGGCAATGATGACTTCAACAAACTGGCGGTTGATAATTGCGCTGGCGGTTTCGGCATCCAATTCACGGTTAAAGGCAATAATGCCGCCGAAAGCAGAAGTTGGGTCAGTTTTATAGGCTTTTTCGTAAGCGGCCAACAGCGAGTCGGCAATCGCCACGCCGCATGGGTTGGCATGCTTGACGATCACACAGGCAGGCTCGCTGAACTCTTTCACACATTCTAATGCCGCATCGGTATCTGCGATATTGTTATAGGAGAGCGCTTTACCCTGCAATTGCTGTGCGGTAGCCACAGATGCCTCTTTAACCTCTTCTTCTATATAGAAGGCCGCTTGCTGGTGGCTGTTTTCACCATAGCGCATATCTTGTTTCTTTATATAGTTAAGATTCAGGGTGCGTGGGAAGCGGCCTGATGGCTGCTTGGTATCACCATGGTAAGGTGGCACCAGCGCGCCGAAGTAATTGGCAATCATGCTGTCGTAAGCGGCGGTGTGCTCAAACGCCTTGATAGCCAAGTCGAAACGGGTTGGATAAGTTAATGAACCATCATTCTCGTCCAGTTCGGCAATAATCGCTGGGTAGTCGCTACTCTTAACGACAATGGCGACATCTTTATGGTTCTTGGCGGCGGAGCGCACCATGGTAGGGCCACCGATATCGATATTCTCAACTGCATCTTCCCGTGAGCAATCCGGGCGAGCAACTGTCTGAGCGAACGGATATAGATTCACGACAACAATATCAATTGGCTGAATATCATGTTGAGCCATGATGCCATCATCCTGACCACGACGGCCCAAAATGCCGCCATGCACTTTTGGATGCAACGTTTTAACGCGTCCGTCCATCATTTCCGGGAAACCGGTATAGTCAGAAACCTCAGTGACGGGCAGACCCGCATCGGCCAGCAGGCGGGCAGTTCCACCGGTGGAAAGTAACTCGATGCCACGCTGAGAAAGTGCGGCGGCGAATTCGATGATACCGGCTTTGTCAGACACACTGAGTAGAGCACGGCGGATTGGGCGGCGTTGTTGCATGGTTTTATCCCTTGGCTTTGGAGTCGCAGTTATTCTTCGCAATCATTCAATAGAGCGTTATCTGAATCCTACCTTCTTATATAGGTAACTATATAGAGAGGAACAAACTCAGATAACGTCCCAAAAATAGGGAGCAATGCCACTCTTTGCTGCTTTCACCAGGGCGATTCATCCTCTACCACAATAAAATACGCTTTATCCTGAGCGGTATTCCCCAGTTTTATAAAAAATCACATCATGTCATCGATATTTTGCCGACAAGGTCACTCTTTTTCGCCGCGGGGAATTGTAGCGAAAACGATTGCGTGATGCTCGTCAATTTTGAGTGCAGATTCAATCTGTGGATAAGTTTGTGCACAACTGGGTATAAAGCGGGGTTTTGCTGTGGAATGCAGCAAACAGTCATTTTTATTGAAATTAGCGGTTGCGGGCGGCGCGGAACTCCCTATAATGCGCATCCATCGAGACGGCACACAACGAATCAAGTAGTTAAGTGACCGGCAAAGAGAACAGAGAAATTCAACGAAATTAGTAGTTGACTCTGAATGAGGAAAGCGTAATATGCGCACCTCGCGTTACCAACCACCGGTTGCTAACGCGCTGCTCTTTAACAATTTATCAGACAATCTGTGTGGGCACTCGCAAGACGATATCGAAGCCTGTTTCGGCAGGCAGAAGC
>NZ_JAZGQE010000390.1:0-1150 GCF_048593885.1 Yersinia sp. 1252 StPb PI
TGATCCCTTCCCAATATTGATGCCAGGATAAATCAGAGATCCGGGTCGGTTTGCAGGCTTCGGACAAATTCTTCCGGAGTCTGGTTATTTAATGAGGAATGTGGCCGGTACTGGTTATATTCCTGCCGCCAGTGCTCGATCTTCTCCTGAGCATCTTCCAGTGACAGGAACCAGTGCACATTCAAACACTCATCGCGCAGGCTCCCGTTGAATGACTCGACCAGAGCATTATCTGTCGGTCTGCCGGGCCGTGAGAAGTCCATTGTCACCTTATTTTCGTATGCCCATCGGTCAAGCGCTTTAGAGATAAATTCGCTGCCATTATCCGTCTGCAACCGGTGTGGTATACGGTGCTGCATTTGTTTCAGGCGCTCCATAACAGCCACCACATCCTCTCCGCGCAGCCCCTGACCAACTTCGATCGCCAGGCATTCACGACTAAAATTATCCACTACAGTTAGGGCACGTATCCGACGCCCGTTGAACAGATTATCAGCAACAAAATCCATGCTCCAGCACTGATCTAATGCGGTCACTTCTGGACGGGCGTGTCGGTGCCTGGCTGTAACATGCCTGAGTGGGCGTTTTGCTCGCAGATTCAGTCCTTCCTGACAGTAAATTCGGTGGGTTTTCTTGTGGTTGACTAACCAGCCTTCCCTGCGCAAAAGAATATGAATGCGCGGGCAACCATAGCGGATCCGTGTCTCCGCAATTTCTCTTATCCGGTGAGTCAGGGCCCTGTCATCACGACAACTGCGATAGAGGTATACCGTGCGACTCTGCATCATTAAACGGCAACCACGACGCAGCCCGATACGATAGGCGTCCAGCAGGTAAGTCACCGCTTCACGCTTCTGAATGGGCCTCAGAACTTTTTTCGAATGACATCCTGGAGCATTTCCTTATCCAGACTGAGGTCCGCCACCAGACGCTTAAGCCGTTGGTTTTCGTCCTCAAGCTGCCGCAAACGGCGCAGTTCTGTTACGCCCATACCGCCAAATTTTTTCTTCCAGTTATAAAAAGTGGCTTCAGAAATCCCCATCTTTCTGCACACTTCCTCCACCCGAGTGCCTGTTTCGGCCTGTTTAAGGGCAAATGCTATCTGTTCTTCGGTATAACGGGTCTTTTTCATGGTTGATATGCCTCTCAG
>NZ_JAZGQE010000391.1:0-1133 GCF_048593885.1 Yersinia sp. 1252 StPb PI
ATATGGGGAACGGTACACCAGCGAAGGAACGAAAGGAATATCATACTAATTTTACCTTGTGTACTATCATTAGATGTTTGAGAAGGGCATTATTAATAAATACTCTTCTCATTTTTTATCTCTAGCCTAGCCTCCATCTTATTTACCGATAATTTCATATTTCTCCACATGACTAATAAAAGCACGTAAGCGAGCGGGAACATAATTTCTATCTCTAAACATAAGATAAGTTGGTCTAAGCCCACCATGCCACTCCGGTAAGATATGTACCAATTCCCCACGTTCGATAAGTGATGTGACAAATTGAAAAGGAGCCAGACAAATCCCTAAGCTTTTCTTTGCCGCACGGATAACTAACTCGGTATCATCAACCACCATATAGGGAGTGGCTGAAATAAGATACTCACTACCTGATGATTTATTTATTATCTGCCATTCTGTATCTGATTTCGGCATGATCAACTTATGTTGATTAACCAAGTCTTCAGGAATTAACGGGACGGTATTTTTAGAAAGGTATTCTATTGAGGCACAAAAAACATAATGTGAATTCATGATTTTTTTTGCTATCCAGTTGCTGTCCTTCAATTTACCGACTCTAATCGCTGCATCAATATTGAGAGATTCGAGATCAATAACTCGGTTGGTCACCATTAAATCAATGCTGATATCTGGGTACTTCTGCATAAAATCAAAAATACAATTGCCGACCCACTGGTGGGTAAGATTTATTGGCGCGGTTATCACCAATTTTCCCGTTAAGCTATGGTGGTAGTCATCAAGTAATGTTGTTGCTGACAAACATTCAGATAGCGGGCCAACACAGCTATCGTAATACATACGGCCTAAAGGGGTGAGAGTGATCGTTCGGGTTGAGCGATTAAGTAGCCGGCCACCAATGCATTGTTCAAGCTTTGTTATTCGGCGACTTAAGGTAGGCAGGGGGATGTCAGTTATTTCAGATACCTTTGTCAGACTGCCAGCATCGACGACACTTATAAACAGGTTAAGGTCGTCCAGAGAAATTTTATCTTTCATTTTTGAAATTCACCTATTCAATTTCAGCTCTTATCCTCAATAGATGAATATTATAGTATTTAACCCGAGATATAAACATCGCATCAGATTTTTAG
>NZ_JAZGQE010000392.1:0-1108 GCF_048593885.1 Yersinia sp. 1252 StPb PI
TTAGTTATGCCATTACAATAATGTTTGGCATTTTTAACAATTTAATATCAATATTTGAGTCGAACCCTGGATAATAAAATTAATATCAGCTGCGAATGCAATGGCATAACACGCAACCCTTAATGCAATAACCCCCCCTGGCCTTGATGGACTTTACAGAACAGCTCCACATCACTGCATACATCCAGCTTCCTCATCGCTGACCGCTTCTGTCCGCTGATGGTCTTTTCACTTTTACTCAAAATCTGGGAGATACTTTTTCCGGTAAAACCCTCGCCAAACAAGTAAATAACAACACGCTCGCATCTCGTCAGACTCACCAGGCGCACATCATTCCCATCACCAAGTTCCCCCGAAATCGGCAGGGCAGTCGCAGGCTTTTTCGTCAAGGCCCATGAGATGAGCGCCTCCCTGATTTTTTGTTTAATGTCAGTGGCCTCGTCATCTTTATAGAGAATGCGCACCACCTCATCCAACGCCATCTCGCGAGGCTGGCGAACATGTCTTGACTTGAGAATGATGAAAACACTCGGGGACCAACGTTGATTAAGCCTGATCGTCTGTTCGAATGCCTGACAAAAATAGGTGTTGTCTGCATCAATAAATACCAGCCGCGTCTGGGTATTCGGGGTACCGCTGAAGGTAATTTGACCGTTGTTCACCTCATTACTTATTCCTTGCTCAGTATGATATTCCGCCAGTGTTTCGCTGAGCAGAATAAACAGACCGTGCCGAAAGTAATTATCTTTCACATCAATAACGCAATTAAACATCCCCTCCCCCTGGAATAAAATTATCCTGGCGGTAGAAAATGAACATGCCAGGTTAAATGTAATTATCTAATGAATTAATTCCATCTCATACACTCTGTATCCAGAGAATAACAACCCCCGCCATAGGAAAATATCGCCCTAAAATATAGAGCTTATACACTCGCAGAATAAAGAAGAGTGGTCATTAATACGGAGGAAAATATTCACTTGATAATCGTCTCACCACACATGTCGCATACAACAGATACTACAAGCAAACTCATTTATAACAAAATAATTGATCGTCACATCCCATTGCATAAAATAAAAAACCATTATGTTGATATGATGTAGCA
>NZ_JAZGQE010000393.1:0-1092 GCF_048593885.1 Yersinia sp. 1252 StPb PI
ATCACAAAAATGACGGAGACCCATGTCTATCTAAATAGAAATGTGTATTTTAAAAATCAAAAAAAGAAGCGTCGCTATCAATATTTGAATATTAGTTGTGCCCAGGTGCACACAACTATTTAATCGGTGTTTTATGAAATAATGGGTGAGCTATAATGCGGTGTAAAATTCCTAAAACTGATTTATTAGTGACATTTGAAGCTGTTGCTCAATATGAAAGCTACACGCGAGCGGCAGAAAAGTTAGCGTTAACCCAAAGTGCTGTTTTCCGTCAAATTACAGCATTGGAGGAGCTACTTAATGTGTCATTATTCCACCATGTCCGTAAGCGAATTTTCCTCAATGATGCGGGTCGTTATTATCTTGGTTTAGTCAGAGATACATTGGAGCAACTGGAAAGAGATACGCAAAGCATTATGTCTTACCAGTCAACTCAGCAAGTGTTGGAGCTGGCGGTTACACCAACATTTAGCACACATTGGCTCATTCCAAATCTCAGTGACTTTCATGAGAAGCATCCTGAGATTGTCCTCAATTTAGTGGCGCTGACTACGCCTGCTGATTTTCTAAATTTGAAATACGATGCGGCAATTATGCGTGAGGATTTCTGTAGCCCGTGGGCTGAAAATGAGCACTTGTTTGAAGAAGAGCTAGTGCCTGTCTGCAGCCGGATGTTGTGGCAGGATGAGAAAAAAGTGATGCTTGCAGAGCAGTTGATGGATGAACTTACGTTGCTTCATCAAACAACTCGTTTAGATTCGTGGCATGACTGGTTTACATTATCAGGCGTTAATAGCCCTAAAGTACGAATGGGGCCGCGTTTTGATCTTTTATCGATGTTGATTTCTGCTGTGCGCTCCAATCTTGGCATGGCGTTATTGCCCCGATTTGCTATTCACAAGGATTTGGAAAATGGTGATATGGTCATTCCATGTGATTTACCCATGAGCACGGGAAACCACTTTGTACTGACCTACAAAGAAGGTAAAAGAGGGTTGAGAAGCTTGCAAAAATTAAGTCGTTGGCTCCATGATAAATCTAAAGAGGAAGAGCTAAAAAGAGCATGGGTTAATTAATTTTTTAAAGCGACAG
>NZ_JAZGQE010000394.1:0-1092 GCF_048593885.1 Yersinia sp. 1252 StPb PI
TAATATGATAATTTCTTACACATCATTATTTCATGCTATCTTTGAAAAAAACGGCGTGGATTATTACCACAAGGATAGAGATGGGAATACTGTCTATATAGATGGCGAAGAAAAGGCATGGGAGTTAAAAGAATGCTTCGAAAAATACTGGCATGGCATTGAGTCACCGGTAAAGTCTAATTTATCGTTTCTTATTGGACTTCGTAATAAAATTGAACATAGATTCCTTCCGATTGTTGACTTAATGTGTAGTGGTGAATGCCAAGCAGCATTAATAAATTATGAAAATCTGTTAACAAAGGAATTTGGTGATAATCATGCTTTATTAGTTAACTTGGCTGTTACAATGCAATTAAGCCGTGCTTCGATGGAGGCTAAGGTTGAAGCATTGAAACAATTCCAATCTCAAAACTACATGATTATCAGGCAGTTTATGGAGAGTGAACGTCAAGCACTTAGCGCTGAAATGCTAGAAAGCCAAGAATATAGAATAAAGGCATTTTTAATTCCAAAAATTGGTAACCATGCTGTCACCTCAGATATTTCAATTGAATTTGTTAATTTTAGGAAGTTAAGCGAAGAAGAGAAAGCGCAATATGACCAAGGGATAGCTTTTATTAAAGAAGTCCAGTCACCATACATACATAAACCTTCGGACATTGTTTTAAAAGTTAAAGAATTACATCCTTTTTTTAACATGGCATTGCATACAAAATGTTGGAAGTTTTTTGAAGCACGACCAAACATCTTAAACTCAACCTATAAGGGAGTCTATGCAGGGTTTGTTCTTGGATTCAATAATTACTTATACACTAGTGATTGGATAGCTTTTTTAAACGTTGAACTATCAAACTTAGAACGTTTGCAAAATATTAGGGAAGTTTAATTTCTTGGAGGATAATCAATGAAGAGCTATTTTTTATTGAAAAAAGATTGGGGATTCACTCAAGCTATTGAAGAGATAAATAAACGTTATAGACCTGGTGGAATTAGCTCAGGATTAGCTAGAAATGTACAAATTGAAAACTGGGGAGTTCTTGTTGGAAGAACTAGAGCTTTAGCAGAAATAAATTTAGCTATCGAGGAAGAGGG
>NZ_JAZGQE010000395.1:0-1090 GCF_048593885.1 Yersinia sp. 1252 StPb PI
CCTGAGGCACACAGGTCGAGGTAAACCGCATCATCGCGCTGGCTTTACCGTTGGCTAATTGCGGCGGCAGAATATAGTTCAGGTAACATTGCTGGCCGGTACCTTCACCCCAACTGACTTGCAAACGGCCACGCTCCTCGCTCACCCGCGCATAAATCTGACCACCCTGACCGACAGAACCCACTACCTGACCTTTGGTGTCTAATACTTGCGACCCAAACGGCACCGGCTCGCCATCTGACTGGGTGGCATTGACCAATATCGGATAGCCCTTGGTACTTTTATATTTCACCATCACCACCGCTCCGGCATTCGGCGCCACTTTCTGACTGGTGGATTCCAGCTCCACGTCATAAGAGGTCCCCTTCGGATCGATGGTTATCTCATTCATCTGATAGGCACTCAGATACGGCACCACGGCATAACCCCGCGAGTCAATTTTTACGCCGGAGTAACCGGACACTTCAGCCCCTTCAGCGCCCTTCGCTTCCACCACCGCAAAGGTCTCACTGCTGTACGGCGTTAATGTCACGCCGCCGGGGTGGGCAATCATGCTGCCTGAAATGCCGACCGAGCCACTCTGATAGTCGCGACCGCCACCGTAAGACGCCATACTGGTGGCTTTAGAACCGCGGTACTGACCATTGACACTGCCACTGGCCCCCGACCCGCCGTTGCTGTTCATGGCGGTCGCCCCATAACTGAACTGGCTTTGCTCGCCGGCACTGCCTGAAACCGATGCCTGTTCGCCCCAGTTGCCCTGACCATTGCGGTTCATTTCCAGTCGCATTTGCGGCACGTTCTGCTGGTCATTACGCCCTAATGGGAAACTCATACTGACCAGATAAGTATTTTGCATCTCGCCAAACCCGGAGCGGCTGCGGTTCACGCTGACACCGTAGGTCATGCTTTTATAGTTGTTGCTGTAACCCACCTGATACTGCTGGTCACTGCCACCTTTATTCCAGTAATCCTGCAAAGAACCACTGATATACATCTGGCCCCAGCCGTCCGGTAATCCCTGATTGGCGGTCACGGTTAAGCGGTTTTTTGCCCGGTAGATACTGTTGGCGTCATAGCCCTGACGTTC
>NZ_JAZGQE010000396.1:0-1089 GCF_048593885.1 Yersinia sp. 1252 StPb PI
GCCATACAACCGAAAATCTGTTACGGATACTATAGGTGGCGATGTCCTGCTAAAGGCGAGCTATATCAATTAATAATTCAACATAATATCTATCACTAGATATAAACGGGGTTTTATATGTTTATTGAGAGAGATGAAAAAAATAATTGTAACGATGGTTATAATGTATATTCAGTGCCATCTTGGGGGCCAAGTATAACTTCATTTTTCCAAAAAAATGAAGCTGAATTGCTTTATGTTGAACAGATGATCCCATCCGATGGAGATAAAGTTTATATTTACTGGAGTGGCTGCAATTTTTATTTTGGAAAAAGAGGGGGGTACGCAGGTCTTCAGCACCAAAATGATAACGTTCTCGCTGGGCAGGTTTTTAGAAGAAACAATATTTGCTCTATTTGGGATTTAGCTGACCAGGATCCTTCGCTTCCTCCTGAAGTTAATCTGACATATGGACTGCCAGGATTGTATTCCAGTCATTTTGGTGGCGAAGGCACAGGTCTACACACTTCACACCCTATGCCCTGGGTTCAAAACCAATGGTACGCACTGGTAATCAGGCGGTGGGATAATCCAGTTGGTTCAAATAGTACTGGTATGGCAATGTTTATGTATTCGTATCTAGATTCGAAATGGACTCATTATATGTCAGCTGATGTCCCTGGAGAGAACCTTCCCATTACGGGCAATAGCTGCAATGGCTTTATTGAGAGGTTTTCAGGAAATGCAGAATCATACCATGGCATTTATGGTAAGCATTTTAGAATGGATAAAAATGGTGTGTGGGAAAAACCGACAAACTATGTTGCATCTGCAGGGGGGGCACCTAGTATATGGAATGCCGAATTATATGAAAATGAAAATATAAAATTAAGCGTAGGTCCGTCAAATAATACAAACGACAGAATTACATTAAACCCAAATCTATCTTATAATAAACCAAAGCCAGTTATTTCACCCATAATTACATTATTAAATGCCTCATATGTAAAAGAAAGGAACATCATAGATGTTTCATGGGGGTTAAACGAATCAACACCACCTCAGTTAACATTCACAGTCCAAATAAGAAGGGGGGGGACGGATGGAGAG
>NZ_JAZGQE010000397.1:0-1070 GCF_048593885.1 Yersinia sp. 1252 StPb PI
ATATAGGGGAATGATTTAAAACTAAAGTTCACACCACGTACTTTATAGCCATAAGAATTCCTCTCCTTAAATTATTAAAAATTAATCAAAGTCGAAATAGCCATCGAACTTTAATTACATATCAATGTTTATCTGTAGACAAATCCTTGTGGCCTCAGCACCCGCACTGCTACAGATGCATTTCTCTGATAATCTGATTTCTTGTTACTTCCTTGTTATTGTTTGTTTGTGCTCCTTGATAATGGCTCTATTGCATGGATTGCAGTAGGGCTTTTATTTCGGCCCTACACTACAATAAAATGTAGTCAATTAATTCAGATACTTATCTTCTAATAGTAACAATCAAACACTTTCAAAAGTCCCTTGTCGTTGAGTTGGATTAAATTAACCTGTTTAATTATTTCAATCTCTAATATCTCGATTCAATTCAGCTTCAAGGGGCTTTTCAAAGTGCTATAACAAATATAAGGAATAACCATATGGCAACAAGTAGTAAGAAGTACAAAATTACATATTACTCTGATGATATGGAACTGCTAAACAAAATGGCATTCATCGCAAAACAGTTTGATATTAAATCGGGTGAACTTGGCGAGGCTGATCTCCTGAAAAGCAGTGCTGTTGTGCTGAATGAAGACCATGAGGATTTTAATAAATCAGCACGGCAAGAAGAAAATGATTTAAATGAATTCAATGAGCTAATTAAAATAAAATATAAGGGGTCTAACTAAATGACTATTGCTGCATACGAAGAAATAAAGAATGAAGGTGACGTTTTAAGTTATTTTGCGGATGATGTATTCTCGAAAACAGCCGTTGTATTTTCCACATTAGTAGTAGACCTTGAACCGGGGTCAGTAGTGAAAAGTGACGGTAGTGCTTTGGTAAACTCCAGTACTACAGGCGAGGTATATGTGAGCTTGGACTATGCAGATAAAGGTTCCAATGTGCGGGTCAGGGTAGTTGGTCTTTTGGCTGTAGTAAAAGAGGCTTCTCTTATAGTAGCGGATAGTGGCTTACAGAAAGCTAAGGAGTTAATTACAAACTCTGGGTTTATTCGAATTCAATAG
>NZ_JAZGQE010000398.1:0-1067 GCF_048593885.1 Yersinia sp. 1252 StPb PI
GTCGCTGCCGCAGCTTCGGTGCATGGTTTAGCCCCGTTACATCTTCCGCGCAGGCCGACTCGACCAGTGAGCTATTACGCTTTCTTTAAATGATGGCTGCTTCTAAGCCAACATCCTGGCTGTCTATGCCTTCCCACATCGTTTCCCACTTAACCATGACTTTGGGACCTTAGCTGGCGGTCTGGGTTGTTTCCCTCTTCACGACGGACGTTAGCACCCGCCGTGTGTCTCCCGTGATAACATTCTTCGGTATTCGGAGTTTGCATCGGTTTGGTAAGTCGGGATGACCCCCTAGCCGAAACAGTGCTCTACCCCCGAAGATGAGTTCACGAGGCGCTACCTAAATAGCTTTCGGGGAGAACCAGCTATCTCCCGGTTTGATTGGCCTTTCACCCCCAGCCACAAGTCATCCGCTAATTTTTCAACATTAGTCGGTTCGGTCCTCCAGTTAGTGTTACCCAACCTTCAACCTGCCCATGGCTAGATCACCGGGTTTCGGGTCTATACCTTGCAACTAGACGCCCAGTTAAGACTCGGTTTCCCTACGGCTCCCCTATTCGGTTAACCTTGCTACAAAATATAAGTCGCTGACCCATTATACAAAAGGTACGCAGTCACACCACGAAGGTGCTCCCACTGCTTGTACGTACACGGTTTCAGGTTCTATTTCACTCCCCTCGCCGGGGTTCTTTTCGCCTTTCCCTCACGGTACTGGTTCACTATCGGTCAGTCAGGAGTATTTAGCCTTGGAGGATGGTCCCCCCATATTCAGACAGGATGTCACGTGTCCCGCCCTACTCATCGAGTTCACAGCAAGTGTGTTTTGGTGTACGGGACTATCACCCTGTACCGTGCGACTTTCCAGACGCTTCCACTAACACACAAACTGATTCAGACTCTGGGCTCTTCCCCGTTCGCTCGCCGCTACTGGGGGAATCTCGGTTGATTTCTTTTCCTCGGGGTACTTAGATGTTTCAGTTCCCCCGGTTCGCCTTGCATGGCTATGTATTCACCATGCAATAGTGCAACGAATTGCACTGGGTTTCCCCATTCGGGTATCGTCGGTT
>NZ_JAZGQE010000399.1:0-1065 GCF_048593885.1 Yersinia sp. 1252 StPb PI
AAGGCCGGAAGCGACAATGACAGTTTGTTCTCTTTTATTCGTAAGGCACATCTACAAGAAGCTCAGGAATTCAGGCGTAAGGGGTATAACAGCCAGGTGCCCGAGGTTGACCCGAGGTTAGTGACGCAGCTGCATGACGCCGTGACCGCTGCCAAATCCCGCATATACCTCCAGGCAAGCGTTGGGGGACCGCTGGGTTCCCTATGGCTACTGGAGCAGATAGGAAAAATAGAGCGCTTCACAGGCAGGCTTTCAGACGACCGCATACAAGACTGGGTCGAGCATGAACTGCCGCGCAAAAACAGTGAGGGAGCAGAGGAGACTTCATTGGGGAGCAGGAGCGTGGCCCAGTCGTTGGTAAGGCGGCTGGAGTTAACCCTGCAGAAGTTGATACGTGTTGTCCATACCCTGCGTGCTATTGATGACTACAGCACGCCGGAAAAACGGCGCGACCTGCTCGTCACTGAGCTTACCGACGCGTTCTCTTCTCGTGATGACAATACGGTGATACAGGCTCTGGGGAGGATGACGGCAGAGGTTGCAGGAAATGCCGCCTGGTCTTCCCTTATACAGGCCCGGGCAGCGGCATGGGAGGCCGATAAGCCGATCACCTTCGGTGTGATGATCGAAACCACACGGCACGAAGCAGAAAAAGCCAATAAAAAAGCCCGTGAGCTGCAGGGCGCTTCGCAGGCTTTCTTTAGTGATGTTGCCGCCTTTCTCCAGAGCCTATCCCGCGATTTGGCAACAGCATCGATTAACGTAAGTCAGAGCGTTTCTCCCCAGGTCATGCCGCCTGTGAATAATGATGAGGTGGCTGCGCCGTTGTCACGATCAAACACACTCACGCAGAGAATCAAGACGGGTTTTGCTAAGAAAAAGGAGCAAGGGCAAGTGGTGCTTGCGGTGGCGAAAAGCTATGCGTATAGGGGCGCTGGGATCCTACGGCATGGTCATACAACTGAAATCCCATCAAAAGAGCCCGAATACGTCATTGCCGATTCCATCATCAGAAGCATTTTATGGCAGTGGCAACAGCCGGCAATAAAAATTCAATACGCCAGC